>DAOTTR010000607.1:0-5109 GCA_034437715.1 Caldilineaceae bacterium | reverse complement strand
TTCTTAACTCAGGATCACCTCATTGTGCAATGGCGACCAGACGCGCCCTATACATTGGATGTTGCCGAACTGCAAACCACCCTGGAGCGTTGCCTTACGACCAACGGCAAACCCAGCGTGCAGACCAATCCTGATGATCTGACCAAAGTGGTCAATCTCTACCAGGGTCAACTATTGCCTAGTTGTTTTGATGAGTGGCTGCTGTCCATGCGGCAACAATTACAGCGTGATGTGATGGTTGCGATCGAACAATTGATCCAGTTGGCCGAACATCAGCGCGAATATCGGGCTGGCATCCGCTATGCGCAACGCTTACTGGGGCTTGATCCGTTGCAGGAGAGTGCCTATCGACGATTAATGCAGCTTCATGCCCTTAATGGTGATCGCGCTGCGGCACTCCACGACTATCACACTTGTGCCACCATTCTGCAACAAGAGCTAGGTGTTGAACCTGATGAAGAGACGCGCACACTTTACCAACGCCTGCTCAAGATGGAGGGTCAGCCGGTGCCGCAGCCAACGCCGCTGGTCGATGCGCCCTTGGTGGGGCGGGCAACAGCGTGGCGTACCTTGCTGGCCGCCTGGCGTGGGGCGCAACGTGGGCCGGCGCACTTTGTTTCGATTGCCGGTGAAGCCGGTATGGGCAAGACCCGTCTAACCCAAGAGTTACTAACCTGGGCCAGCGCTCAGGGTGTGCGCATGGCGCGTACCCGCTCCTACGAGGCAGAAGGTGGCCTGGCCTATGCGGCGATGACTGAATGGCTCCGTTCCGGTGCGCTCAAACCGACTTTGCCGAAGTTGGACAAACCGTGGTTGAGTGAAGTCGCACGCCTATTGCCGGAGCTATTGATCGAGCACCCTACTCTCACTCCGCCTACGCCCTTAACCGAAGCCTGGCAGCGCCAACGCTTTTTCGAGGCCCTGGCCCGCGCCATCCTGGTCGAAAAAACGCCTCTCCTCCTCGTGATCGACGATCTCCAATGGTGTGACAGCGAAACGCTCACTTGGTTGCGCTTTTTGTTGCGCTATGAACCCCAGGCCCGGCTGCTGGTCGTCGGTGCTTGGCGGAGCGAAGCCGTAGCCGGTAACCACCCGTTACAGACCTTGCTGCGTGATCTGAGCAACGCTAACCAACTCACTGCCCTCGAACTGCTGCCATTGACAGGGGAAGAAACCGCCCTGTTGGCCCAACACGTTGCCGAACACAAGCTGGCCACCGCCGAAACAGCACAATTATTCCAAATGACAGAAGGTCATCCGCTTTTTGTCATCGAAACGGTGCGCGCGCTGGGGCGTGAGCGAATCGGGGAATGGGGCAATCGCGGCGCGTTCATCCCTACCCTGCTGCCGACCAAAGTACAGAGTGTGATTCAAGCGCGCTTGACCCAACTTTCTGCCCCCGCGCGTGAACTAGCTGGGCTGGCCGCAACGATTGGAAGACGCTTTACCTTTGCTGTGGTGGCCCATGCCAGCCATACAGCAGAGGATGAGCTCGTGCAAGCATTGGATGAATTGTGGCAGCGCCGGATCATCCGCGAACAGGGTGCCGACGCCTATGACTTTAGCCATGATCGCATTCGTGAGGTAGCTTATCAAGGGTTGAGCCAGGTGCGGCGACGGCTCTTACATCGGCGCGTGGCCGAGGCGCTGGAGACCGTCAATTCAGCCACCCTGGATGAGGTTAGCAGTCAGTTGGCTGCGCATTATGAACAGGCTGCGCTGCTGGATAAAGCTAGCACCTACTGGCAACGCGCCGGTTGCCACGCGGCGGCCCGCTTTGCCAATGGCGAGGCGATCTTGCATCTCAGCAAGGCGCTCGCCCTCAAACCACTGGCTGAACGTAGGGTGCGTTTTGATCTGCTTGTCCAGCGCGAGGCGCTCTATGTATTGCAAGGCAACACCGAAGAGCGGTTTGCTGATCTGATGACCATGCAACAGATCAGCCAGGAAATTTTGGCAAGCGACGCTGCGCAAGCCGCCCCGGCGATCCAGGCGGCCATCCGCTTGGGTGAATATTATCAACGCGCCGGCCAACCTGATCAGACTGTTGCCAGCCTGCAAGCGGCGATCAACCTGGCGCAACAGGTTGGGGAAGCGGCGTTGGCTGCCAGAGCGTGGGGCTGCCTGGGTGACGCACTCTTTCATCAAGGGCGACTGGCCGCGGCGCGTGAGGCGCTCTTACAAGCGATTGGAGGCGTGGCAGGCGCAGCACTTGATGATGTGGCGGCCCGCGCCTATGAATATCTGGCCGCGGTCGCCATGTTCTCCGGCGCCAAGACGGCTGTGATCGACAACTATTTGCAAGCGGCATTGGCGCGCTTTCACAAGGTGAATGATCGACAAGGCATCAACCGGATCCACAACAAGTTAGGCTATCTGCTAGTGGCCCAGGGCGAAGGCGATTACGACCGTGCTCAAGCGTATTACCAAGAAGGATTACAAGTCTGTCGGGAGATTGGACACAGTGGCGGCGAATCGAATATTTTACGCAACCTGGGGGTGCTCTTTACCTGTACCGGTGACTATGCCCAAGCGGCGCACGCATTGCAGGCCGCTGTGGAGAATGATCGGCGGCGTAAAGATCTGCATTCGGAAGGGGTGGCGCTCAACTACCTGGGCGGGATGTATTTGAATATGGGCGACTATCGACGCGCCCACGAATGCCAAAGCGCGGCGCTTACCTATCTGCAACAAACAAAATCTAACGGCTGGATCTGCAAAATCTGGAGTGAGCTCAGCCTGCTGCACTGGCTGCAGGGTGAGTCCGCAAGCGCACGGGAAGCGGCCGAGCGGGCGCACGCGTTAGCACAAGAGGTCGGCGACCGTCGTCAGGTGGGCTACGCCTTAACCCGGCTTGGCCGCGCCTTGAACGGACTGGGTTGCTATCCCGCCGCCGCCGCCTTCCACGAAGCTTATGCGCTGCACTGTGACCTGGAGCAATATAATCGTGCGCTGGAACCTTTGGCTGGTCTGGCCCTCAGCGCGTTGCAACAACAGGATTCTGTGCAAGCCATCCACCATGTTGAGACAATCCTCGCCCATTTGCAAACTCGCCAATTAGACTGCACAGACGAAGCATTGCACGTCTACATGACTTGCTATCGGGTGCTCGTTGCGGGCGAAGACAGTAGGGCCGCCGCTTCGTTACAGCGTGCGCATAAACAGGTGCAGGTCCGCGCGGCCATGCTGGAAACTGATCACGAACGCCGGATGTTCTGGGCTGCCCCAATCCATGCCGATGTGTTGACTACAATGCAGAATCCAAGTGCTACACCAACAACGCGGTAACAAATTATGCAAGTTGTCATTGATGGCATTCCGATTTATTATGAGGTCTATAATTACTGATAGCATAGAACCTATGCTCCACATTCGTCTCTTGTGATTTTATGCGTATCTTCCAGATTCAACTTCTAGGCGATTTTCGGTTGGTGCAGGGTGACGAGCCAGTCACCAGTGTCAATACACCCCGATTACAAGCCTTGCTGGCCTATCTTGCGCTGCACAAGGACGCGCCTGTCCTCCGTCAGTATCTAGCCTTTCAATTCTGGCCGGATTCGTCAGAGAGCCAGGCACGCACCAACCTGCGCAAGCTCTTCTTCCAGTTACAGCGCGCCCTACCGGACGCCGACCGCTTGTTGTTGGCTGATCCACAGACAGTCGGTTGGCATACCCATGCACATTTTACCCTAGACGTTGCCGAATTGCGGCAGGTTCTGACCCATCTCAAGACTGAGCCGCTCGATCTCACTGCGTTACGGCAGGTGGTCGATCTCTACCAAGGGCCACTGCTGCCCAGTTGTTATGATGAGTGGATTGCGCCGCTACGTCAGCAGTTGCACCAAGCAGTAATGGACGCACTGAAACGGCTGATTACGTTGCTGGAGAATCAGCGCGCCTATGGCGCAGGGATTCGCTACGCCCAACGGCTGCTCGCCTTCGATCCGCTGGAAGAGAAAACCTACCAACGGCTGATGCGCCTATATGCACTCGACGGTGATTACACCAGCGCCTTGCGCGTCTATCAGGATTGTGTAGCTATGCTCCAGCGCGAGTTGGAGGTAGACCCTGATCCAGAGACACAAGTGCTCTATGAACGGCTGCGGCAGCGCGGTGGGGAGTTGGCGCTCAAAGCGGAAGAGAAACCGCGGCAGGCTGAACGCTTACCCCTAATAGGTCGCCAGCGTGAGTGGCAAATGCTTCAACAAGCTTGGCATAAGGCAGTGCAGGGAGAGTCACACTTTGTTTGTATCTGGGGTGAAGCGGGCATCGGCAAAACGCGCTTGGCCGAGGAGTTACTCGACTGGGCAGGCAGACAGGGCATTCTGGCGGCGCGCACCCGCGCCTTTCAAGCCCAGGGCACACTGGCTTATGCGCCCGTCACCATGCTGTTACGCAGCCCCACGCTCTCCTCACAGTTGGCCAGAGTAGGTACACAGTGGTTGAGCGAAGTAGCGCGTCTCCTACCAGAGTTATTGGAACAACACCCTGGTTTGCCGACGCCACAACCGATGAGCGAGAGTTGGCAACGCCAGCGTTTTTTTGAAGCACTGGCGCGCGCCGTGGTGGTGGATGACCAACCGTTGTTGCTCCTTTTTGACGATCTGCACTGGGGCGACCCAGAAACGTTGGCATGGTTGAACTACCTGCTGCACTTTGCCCCCCAGGCGCGCCTGCTGGTTGTAGGCACAAGTCGTATGGAAGAGGTCGACACGGATCACCCACTTACGGCACTGCGCCTCGCCCTGCGGCGCGAGGAATTGATAACAGAAATTGAACTTACGCCGCTCAATGCCACCGAGGTGACGGCACTCGCACAGGACATTGCCACGAACCATCTGACCATGGAGCAAATAGAGCAACTTTATGCCGATACGGAAGGCAATCCATTGTTTGTTGTTGAAACAGTGCGCGCGCGGTTGAGTCGGGGAGCCGAGGAAGGGGAGGGTATAGGAGAAGTTCAGCCCCTCTCCCCCCTACACCCCTCCTCCCCTCACGGCCATTAAGTTAAGGATGGTGTGTGGATTGTCACCCCTGCGCAGGCAGGGGTCCACCGCTCTAGCGTATGGATTCCTGCCTGCGCAGAGCCTGCCCTCATGTAGATGGGGG
>DAOTTR010000606.1:0-11934 GCA_034437715.1 Caldilineaceae bacterium | reverse complement strand
TGCATGCGAGAGTAGGTCATTGCCAACTCCCACCTCACTACCCCCCCTTTACCTTTACTACCCCCACATCACGCCAGACTTTCTTAGTCTGGCCTTTTTGTTGCCTACCACGCTTAATCCTACCCTTTACCCACACATTGCAGACGAATAACTAGTTCACCCCTCCAGTTCGATCCGGCGACCGGTGCTTGACGATTCGTAGGCGGCATCGATGATCCGTAGCAAGCGATAGCCATCTTCCATGCTCACCAATGGACGGCTACCGGTGCGAATGGCCTGAACAAACGCGCTCACAAACGCATAGCCCCATTGATCGGCGTAGGCGGCCCGTGGCACTGGATCCAGGCGCAGGGTACGTACCGGCGCGCCCTGCCAAACAGGCGCAGTACTCGCCACAGTAAACTCACCCGTCAACGGCCAAGTGACACCCCCCAATGTGCCACGTAACGCAAAATGTAGATCATTGCGTGGACCAGCACCAGAAAGCAGATAGCCCATATGCAAACAAGCATGGATACCATTGGTAAATTCCAACGCGACAGTAGCCGCGTCTTCGATGCCCACTTCAATCTGCTCGGTGACGCGGCTGCAAAGCGCGGTGACCGATTTGACCTGGGCATCGCTGAAATAGTGAAAGAGCATCAGCCAATGGCCGCCTTCCATGTGTAGAATACCGCCACCTTGACCAGCGGCGCGATACATCCAATGCTGTGGATCGCGCAGACCTGGCCCGACCTGGGTGGTCACCAAACGTGCCTCCATAGCAACCAATTGTCCCAACACCCCTTGTGCCAAATAGTCCTTGATGGCACGCGCGACGGGATGGCTCTGCCACGGATAGCCGATCTGGATGACCAGGCCTTTTTGCGCGGCCAGTTCACATAGGGGCAGTACTTCGCTTGCCCGCCGTGCTGCATTTTTCTCAATATAGAGATGTTTACCAGCCGCCGCCAGTTGTAATGCAGCCGTGATCGCTTCGCTAGGCGGCAGCAGGATCACGGCCAGATCAAACGTTTCAGTCGCCAATAGGGTGGTCAAATCCGTGTAGATACGGGCTTGCGGGGCAGCGTGGTGCAAGGCAGCCAAGGCGGCGGCTTGGTCAGGATCCCATTCACAATAGGCAACCACCTCGACATCCGGTTGGGTGGCAAAGGATTTGATCAACCCATGATTTTTGTCTGGATCCAAGCTACCAGCATGATTACGCAGGCCAATAATAGCAGCTTTGAGCGGCGGTTGCGAGTGTACCATTGCGTTTTCCTATGTTTCCTTGGCGAATGAATTGATACCGTTTACCAACTGTTGATTTCGGCGCGTAATTCGGGTGACAACCCCATCGCTTCGGCGGCAAACGCCTGATCGACATGGGCGGTGCTGCGACAGCCAATCAACATCGACGTGATCCCCGGCTGACCCAAGACCCAAGCAAGGGCCAGGTGAATCATCGAGGTGCCCGTTGCTTGTGACTTAGCACGCAACTTCTCCATACGCTGCATCGAGGCTACGCTTTCGTAGATCTCCCAGTGATCAGGGATGATATCGAACCGTGTGCCTTGTGGCGCGGTCCAGCTTTTGCTATATTTGCCGGTGAGGAAACCCGCGCCCAGCGGGCTATAGGAGATGACACCGATTTGTTGGTCGGCACAGAGAGGCAGCAGTTCGGCCTCGATGTCGCGCACGGCCAGGTTATAGTTGGGCTGCATCGATTCCAGGCGGGGCAAGCCATGAACATCAGCGCGCCAAAGCGCTTTGCAAAGTTGCCAGGCGGCAAAGTTGCTACAGCCGAGATAGCGCACCTTGCCCGCTGTCACCAATGTACCGAGTGCTTCCATTGTCTCATCGAGCGGTGTATTCTGATCAAACGCGTGGATTTGGTAGAGGTCGATCACATCGGTTTGCAGGCGACGCAAACTAGCTTCTACGGCCAGCGGCACCCGTTCCTTGGTCAAGGGCGGAATCAATTTGGTCGCCAATACAATCTCATCACGGCGACCACGCGCCTTGATCCACGCCCCTACCACCTCTTCGGAGCGGCCTTTGGCATACGCTTCGGCAGTGTCAACCAAGTTGATTCCCCGGTCTACTGCATAATCCATCACCGTAAAGGCGGTCGCCTCATCAATCTCGCGGCCAAAGGTCACCGCGCCCAAGCCAATCGAGCTCACCTTGAGATCGCTTTTTCCCAATTGTCGATAGTCCATTGTCTTCTCCATGCATTGACATCATTTGTGCAACCAACTGCGTCCCGATTACAATCGCTTGGAACGCATGGCGCGGCTTGCTGTATCGCTCTGGTAGCATACCACAGCAGAGAAAAATTCAAAAAGCATAATTTTTTGGACCCTTGGGCACAGAGAGATGGTATCATTAAACAGATTGCTTCAGTCCACTTTAATCGCACGAAGCGTATAACCGAGGAGTCTAGACGGAATGAGTATGATACCGCAGGAATTGCAAACACATTGGGCCGCGCCGAGCCCGCTGCTGACGATTCATCATGAACAAGATTATGATCGTGCGATTGCACGGCTGAACCATCTACTCGCTGAAGTGGGCACAGATGAAGCGCACCCACGCTACGAGCTACTCGATACACTAGCTACGATCATTCATGCTTATGAAGAGCAACACCATGCCATCCCACATGCAACAGGTGTGGAAGTGCTTCAATACCTCATGGAGGAGCATGAATTGACGCAGGCGCAGTTGCCAGAAGTGGGATCGCAAGGTGTCGTGTCGGAGATCCTACAGAACAAGCGCAAGTTGAATGTCCGGCAAATCCGGGCGTTGGCGCAACGCTTTGGGGTATCACCCGCGATATTCTTCTGAGCGTGGATTGCGCGCGTCTTGCAATCTATGATGGGCTTGTCTCCTGGAAACACGATGCAGAGCAAATCGTATAGAGCCGAAAGCCGCTCAATCCAACGTCATGCGCGGATCGAGTGCATCGCGCAGACCATCGCCGATGAAATTGATCGCCAGCACCGAAAGGGTGATCATCAGGCCGGGGCCAAGCCAGAGCCAGGCTTTGGTTTCGATAATATTCAATTGCTGCGCTTCGTTGATCATATTGCCCCAGCTGGGAGTTGGCGGTTTGATGCCCAATCCCAGGAAACTTAGCCCCGCTTCGGTCAGAATCGCGCCGGCGATGCCAAAGGTCGCGGCCACAATGATCGGCGCAATCACATTGGGCAACACATGCTGTACCAGGACGCGCCGTTGCGGTGTTCCCACTGCGCGCGCCGCCGTGACAAAATCCATTTCGCGCAGCGAGAGAATTTGGCCACGCACCAGGCGCGCAATGCCTGTCCAGCCGATCAGGCCAATCGCGATCATGGAGTTGAACAAGCCCGGCCCGACAATTGAGACAATGGTGATCAGGATCAGCAAGGTGGGAAAGGACATCACCACTTCAGTAAAGCGCATAATCAAGCCATCGACCCGCCCGCCATAGTAGCCGGCCACGCTGCCCAGGAAAACGCCGAGCGTCACATAAATTGTGACAGCCACAACCCCGACGGACATGGAAACGCGCCCGCCATAGACCAAGCGGCTCCACAGATCGCGCCCCGTCATGTCGGTGCCGAGTGGATGATCTATGCTGGGCGGCTTACCAATCGCTTTGAAATCAATACGATTGGGATCACCAGAGGTAACCAGCGGGGCCAGCGGAAATGCAAGCAACAACACCAATACCAGAAAAAGTACACTCGCCACCGCCAGGCGATGGCGTAGAAACCGTTGCAAAATTTTTCTATTCATACCGAATCCGTGGATCTGCAAAGCTGTAGGCAATATCGGTGATCAAATTGCTGATCACAATCGTGATCGCCGAGACCAACGTCATGCCCATGATCAGCGGGTAATCGCGCGTGTTGACGCCGTCGATATAGAGAATACTCATACCGGGCCAGTTGAACATGGTTTCGATGATCAGCGCGCCGCCCAGCAGACTCGGCAGGCGCAGGCCAATGATGGTGATAATCGGCAACATGGCGTTGCTCAGCACATGGCGCGCCAAGATCAGGCGTCGGCTCAGACCTTTGGCGCGCGCCGTGGTGACATATTCTAGCCGTAACACTTCGAGGATGCTGGCGCGCATATAGCGGCTGATGCCGGCGATGCTCTCCAAGCCTAAGACCGTGGCAGGCATAATCAGATATTGGGCATGGTTAAAGAGATAGCCCCAAAAGCCAAAGTTCTGGCCAGGTGTCGAATAGCCGCTGGTGGGAAACCAGCCAAGCTTCAGCGAAAAAATGTAGATCGCGATAATCGCCGCAAAAAACGAAGGGATCGCCACGCCGATAAAGGTGCCAGCGGTCAGCAAATAATCGAGCCACGAATATTGCTTCACCGCCGAGACAATTCCTAGCGGAATGCCCACAACAATCGCGATCACCAGCGCCAACGCCATCAATTCCAGCGTGGCGGGCAACCGTCGGCCAATCTCAGTGGCGACGGGCAGTTTGCTGCGAATGCGTTCGCCCATGTTGCCTTGCAACAGTTCACCCAGCCAACGGAAATAGCGCACCGGGGCCGGCTGATCCAGACCATACTGTTTGCGCATGGCCTCGACATCGATCTCGGTCACCCGGCCACCCGTCTGCATATCGGCCAGAATCATAGCCATGACAGCATCACCGGGAGCCAGCTCAATAAAGGTAAAGGTGACAATCGTAATGCCCAACAGCACAGGCAATGCTTGCAAGAGACGGCGAATAATATAGCGGTTCATCTTATGCACCTATTGAATCGAACAAATTTCGATTTATTTACGCATGTTATGCAGCAGACACTGTCAGCGGATTTCAAGAACGAATTGAGCGGATTCGGCATCGCTGAATCCGCTCTACGGGTAACAATCAAGACCGGATTTCACACGAAGAATCTGCTCAATCTGATCCCCAAATCTGTTGACAGCGTGTACAACTTCGCGCTGCGTAACATGAATTATTTACCAGTAGAACGAATTTCGATCTGATCCAAGCCGGGGGCCAAAGGTAAGGCAACCCAGGCACCCGTGCCGTGGGAAATATGCATGGCCGTGATCGCTTCCAGCGCCAACAAGCCATCGCGGCCCGTGGAGACGCTCTCGCGATCTTCCAACAGACAGTCAATGCTTTCGCGCGCCGCCCAATAGAAAAATTTTTCCGAGGCAAAGCTGGTCGGCATATCCGGAATCGGGCGAAAATCGTAGCGCGCATTGTAGGGTTCGCCAGGAGCGTCGATCAGCGGCGCATATTCCCAAATGCTTGTTCGTTCGCTAAATTGCAGCCGCCCGGCTGTGCCCGTTAGCACCGTTTGATCAAACCATTCGCGACGCTCGGCCACACAGTTGACCAAGATCGTCAAGCCGTTGGTGCATTGGATCACGCCACCACCACCCGGATCCGCCACCGTTTCCTGGTTGAGAAAGCCAGAAACGCGCTGAAGCGTCACAGGTTCAGTTGCGCCAGCCAGATAGAGCGCCAGGTCCACGTTGTGCGTACCATTGTGTAACAACGGGCGGCACCCCTCAGTGCTGATCGTCTTGATCTGGCCAATCGCACCGTCGGCGAGCATGGCGCGCAGTTGGCGATAGTGGGGGAGAAAACGGCGTGTATGCTCGACAATCAAGCGGCTACCGTGACGCGCGCAGGCTTCGATCATCTTACGTGCCCACTCGGCGCTGACTGCAATGGGCTTCTCCACCATAATGATCTTGATGCCCGCCGCGGCAGCTTCGATCACTGGCTGGTGATGATAGAGATTATGGGTCGCCACGCTTACAATGTCCAGCCCAGCGTGGGCATACATGGCTGCGGCGCTGGTGTAGCGATGTTCCGGCGCAATCGCCCATTCGTCGCCAAATTGCTGCAACCGCGTTGGATTAATATCCGCGATGGCCACCAAGTCGGCATCTGCACAGGCCCGATAGGCACCGGCGTGGGAATTAGGTCGCCCGCCCAATCCGCCAATCGGGCCAGCCCCCACAATGCCAACCCGCACTTTTGCTTTAGACATGCTGCTTATCTTTCAATTCGATGATTTTTTATTGGATAGGTTTCGTGCTGGCTTAGAGCGTTAGGGTCTACAAGACCCTAACGCTCTGCAGGAGACGATTGACTAGATAGAAATCAGACAATCGTCGATTCACCTTCGTTACTGGGCCAGATACCACTTATCAGGGTACATCTCTGTCCACGGCTCGGAGATCTGGTGATTGTTGTAGCCACAGACCTTGCTGCTGACAGCATGGTAGCGCAACGGCCAGAACATGGTCATGTAGCCCAGATCGGCCACGAACATCTCTTCCGCTTGGTGGAAGAGTTCCAGCCGTTTATCGGCGTCTGGCTCGATGGTGGCCTGCTCGACCAGGGCATCGAACTCTTCATTGCAGTATTGGCTGGCGTTGTACCCAGCCGGATAAAAGTTATTGCATGAGACTTCACTCAATGCCGCTGGATCAACCCAACCACAGCAACCGTAGGAGAGATCAAAGTCCAGATCGGCATAGACGCGCTGGACCCAGGTGGGGCCATCCAAGTAGACCAAGTTGACCTTGATACCCGCATCCGCCCAATATTGTTGCATGGCAGCTTGGACACGCTTATCGAAATCACTCTGATAGTAGGAGAGGAACTGTACTTCATAGTCGGGATCCCAACCGGCTTCGCTCAGCAGTTGCTTGGCCAATTCTGGATCATATTCAAATTTCTTGATGTTGGGGCTAGAGAGCGGTCCGGTGAGATTGGAATGGAGCACCTGACCCAATTCGCCGCCGCTATAATAGGCATCGGAGATGGCCTGCCGGTCGAGCGCATACATGAATGCCTCGCGCACACGCAAGTCGTCAAAGGGGGCTTTGCTCAGGTTGGGGAAGACCGAAAGGCCACCACCCAACGCGCCGCCGATCAAGGCAATGGCTGAATTCTCCTTCAAGCGCACATAATCATCAGGCGTCACCGTGCCGGCGATCTGGATCTCATCGGTTTCGAGCGCGGCAATCGCCGTCGCGCCGCTTAACCCAATGCGCATGATGATGCGGTCGAGATAAGGGCGGCCCGCGTAGTAATCTTCGTTCGCTTCTAAAATGTAATATTGATCTGGTACATACTCACCCAACTTAAAGGGGCCGGAGCCGATGGGGCTGGTCGTAGCATATTCGGACGTCAGCAAGTCGGCATAGGCAATGCCTTCGAGGATATGCTTGGGATGGATATTAATGCCGCGTACCTTGTCCAGAAAATTGCTCTGTGGGTGGGCCAACGTAAGCACAACTGTGAAATCATCTGGCACGACAATGCCTTCCACGCTCTCGGCCGTGCCATCAATAAATTCGGCGGCACCTTGGATGCTATCCAAGCTCATGGTGCGGCCAAAGGGAATCGCGCTATCCGGGTGCAAATAGGCTTCCATCGTCCATTTGACATCATGGGCCGTCAACGGTTCACCGTCGTGGAACTTGACATCATTGCGCAAATTGAAAGTGTAGGTCAAGCCATCTGCCGATGCTTCCCACGTTGTCGCCAGATCGGGGTGAATGGTGGTGCCATCGACATCCTGATCAAACAATTGATTCCACAGATATTGATCCTTAGCCGCCGAGGAGAACCAGTTGCCACCACCGGCCAGTGCCGACGAAGCTTGGTTCGAGGTCACGGTGCCCCCTTGGGCCGGCGGCGTCTCTGTGCAAATGTGATACCACGATTCACCAACATCGTCAGCGTTGTACCAGGCTTCACCCGCTACTGCAGCGGCAGGTGCGGCCTCAGCTTCAGCCGCCGGGGTTTCCGTCGCCACCGCGTCGCCGGTAGTCGCCGGCGGCTGGCCCGCCCCAACACAACTCACCATGAACAGCGAAACTATGGCGAGGACTAGCAACCTCCATACCTTCTGGCGATCCATCTTCATCATCTTCTCCTTGTGTGAATGCAGTGTCATAACAATAGGTTGCTCTGTTGAAAAGCAGGCATTTTCGGGGCCGAAAACGCCTGCTTGCTAGAGCGATGGGTACATGCGGAAGACAATATCAAGTGCAATCAGCGCGGGGCCTCGCCAAGAGCATACAAGGTTCTTTCCCCGCTGTCAAACGCGAAAATCGCCCAGGATCAGGCATTTTCTGCGCGCAAGACGACATTGGTGGCAGGCCGTTCCCAAATTTCGTTGTAAACGGTGGGCTTGGGGCGCGCCGGGGGATAGACGGGCGGGCGCTTGTTGGGATCGCGCAATTCCCAACGATCGCGACCGTGCGGTTGATCCAACCAGGCGCGTTCTTCGGGGGCAGCAGTCACTTCGCGCTGGAGAATGAATTCTACATGGTCAAAGGCGGTAAAGGCGACATGGGCCAAGAAGACCCGCTGGACTTCCTGGCCGTCCCAGGTTGCCAGATCGGGCACGATCACGGGGCCGGTACAGACCTGGAATTCGCCATCGACAACATTCAAGTTGATCAGATTGACCGGATATTCGACGGCCACCGTCAGCCCGCGTTCCTCATCGCGATAGGTGGAGACAGCGTTGAGCAGATCATTGGCCAGCGTGGCGTCGATGATCTGTTGCACGGTGGTGAGGGTCGTGACATCGGCAAAGGTGCGCACGTCGATGCGATGCTCTTGGTGGGCATCGCTCAATTTTGCCGGGGAGACAGGCTCCTGTTCGGTGCTAGGTCGTTTGGCAATTGAGAGGCGCATTTGGCGACTAAAGGCATAGCGAAACTCGCCGCTGGGCACCTGAAAGAGATTGCGCGTGGCAATTGTATATTCGGTGCGACAGGGCGCGCTCACAAATAACTCGGTGCTTTGTCCCGTTGCATCGCTGGTGATGGTGCAGCTTGCTTCCAAGTTGAAACGCACATGATAGAACTGGCCCGGTGTGCCCACAAACCCACCCGTGTAGCGATAGTATTCGTCGGGAAACCAGGGATGCGATTTCCAGGTAAAGGTAGAGCGTGGAAAGTGAATCATGGTTGTGTCCTGAAAATGATAGATGACGGATAAAACCAATTAATGCCGCCGCTGCACAGCCGCTTCCTGGGGCACTGTGATGGCGAGGTATTCAGCCACGCTCACCGCGTCAAAGCGGTTGAGCGAAAAAGCACTGACATCGATGCGCGCTTGACCATCGGCCACGAAGTCGGCCAGCAGCAGACCGGCGGCTGGATTATAGGCAAAGCCGCCCGAATGAAACGCGCAGCCAAGATACAAGCCCGGCAATTCATCAACCGGCCCCAGGATCGGCTCACCGTCGGAAGCAAACGCGATCAGGCCCACCTTTTCGCTTTCCCAGGTGGTCTGTGCCAGGCGCGGCACGAGCGGTGTCAGGTTGGTAGCGATCATGGTTTTGACTTCTGCTGGCGCGCGCAGGGCGGACATGTGAAACGCGGGCGAGGGGATGCGATATTCCTCGCGCAAGGGGGTTTCGCCGCCAGCCAACATGCGATTGCCCGTAGCCGGTCGAATGTAGCCATGCAGCGGATTGGCATTGACCGCGGGGATGTGCACCGGCGCGGCCAAGGGTGTGGTCACATAGCGCTGGTGGACAAATGCCTTCACTGGCACCTGCAAGCCCAATCGCTCGAACAGTTGCTGCGTCCAGATATGCACCGTACAGACCACGGCGTCGCCTTCGATGTTGCCATCGGCGGTGGTCACACCGGCCACACGGCCATTGCGCTCGATAAAGCCAGTGACTTGCACCCCTTCGCGAATATCTACGCCCAGGTCGCGGCAGCGTTGGGCCAGCGCCGGCACATAATCATCCGGCTCGCTATAGCCGCCCAACGGATCATAGAGGCCAATCAGATCGGCACTGGGGGTGAGTTCGGGCCACCGTTGGTGCATGTCGGCGGCGCTCATAATTTCATAGGCAACATGGTGGCGATCATAGAGTGGCAAGAGTTTTTCGCGCTCGGGCCAGGAGGGATGATCAAACAAGTTGAGACAGCCAACATCTTGGAAACGATAGCCGGGCAGATCCTCGGACAATTCGCGATAGAGTTGCAGTGCCAACTTACGCGCCAGCACCCCGGTGTCGCTCCATAACAGGCCGGTGATAATCCCTCCGGCGCGACTGCTAGAGCCATCGCCCACTGGCCCTTTCTCGACCAAGATCACCTTACCCACGCCTTTGCGCGCCAAATGATAGGCCGTACTCAGCCCGATGACACCACCGCCAATAATAATCGTTGTTGTGACAGACATAGAGATGCCCTTACAATTCTATGGTGCGGCCGGTGCGCGCCGATTCATGGGCCGCTTCGATGATTTGCAACGAGCGAATCGCGTCTTCAATCACATAACCGCTTGCCCCTTCCCCACGGATGGCCGCGGCAAAGGCTTTCAATTGCGAGAGTCCTTCGGCACCGTAGCCCCCCACTGCCGGTGTGGGCATATCAAATTTGCGCAAGGGCGCGCCCGCCCACGCGGGATTGGTGCTTTTGATGGTGACGGCTTTTTCTGCTTCTTCCCATTTGGCCCACCCTTCGGAGCCACGCAGACCAAAGGAGACTTCACCGTCGCCCGCCGTAAAGTAGCCAGCGTGCAGGCTGCCGATCATGCCATTGGCAAATTGCAGCGAAACCGCGGCGGCATCCTCCACATCCACCGGCTGACCGCTGACATTCGCCTCGATTGCGCTAACTTTGGTCACTTCCGACCCCGTGATAAAGCGCATCAGATCAAACCAATGACAGCCCAGCCAGTTGAGAATACCACCGCCGGCTTCCGCCCGTTTCATATACCACGTTTGTGGATTGCGCCGCGCAATACTGGAGGTGAGAAAGCGAAACTCAATCGAATAGGGCTTGCCCAACAACCCCGCGCCATAGGTCTCTTTGATCAATTGGCTGATCGGATGAAAGCGCCACGAATAGCCACACGAAAAATGTAGGTTGTTGCGATTCACCGCTTCGGCCACGGGTGCCAATTGGCTCGAATGGACGGCAAAGGGTTTCTCGGCCCAGAGATGCACGCCGGCGTCGGCCACCTGTAGCATCCAGGAAGGCATATCTTTCAGATAGGTAGAAACCATCACCGCGTCCGGTTTGGCTTTTTCTAACAACTCATCCAAGCTGGCATAGAAAGGCACATGCTGTACCTCCGGCTTGAGGTTTTTGCGTACACCGTCTGGATCGGGATCATAAAAGCCGACCAATTCGATCTCGTCGGGCAGCAACATCAAGGTATCACGATACATATTGGCATGAATCAAGGACACGCCAGCCTGGGCAATACGCACTTTTTGCACAAAGATCTCCTTATTGATAGCGGGCTAATGGTTGAAATCGTCGCGTGACGATAGCGGGGTCAATTGGCTGCTTTATTGACGGTAGTGCAGGGCAACCTTGCGAATCGCCTGGGCAATGTCGGCAATGTCCGCCTCGGTAAAGCTGGGCTGCATGGGGATGTTGAAGCCGCGCTGCATGAGGGCTTCGCCGTTGGGACAGTCAACGTGCCGGTAGTCCAGCGCTTTCTCGCGACCATAGTCAAAGGGAAAGCGGCTATGCCCATACATCTGTGGCTCGGCCAGAAAGGGATTGCGGTAGAGCGGACCTTCTTTGCCCGAGCCAATATAGGGGCCACCCGTGGGAATGCCTTCTTGGTTAAGCGCCTTGGCAAATTCCCAGGCATCACAACCGAAAGCACCGCTTTCCAGCGTAAAGCACAATACCCAATAGGTGTGGCGATCGCCAGGTCGCACATGCTGGGGTGTAATTGTTTCAATATCGGCAATCTGGGCCATGATCTGCTCGGCAGCATGGATCTTCCGTTCGATATAGCCATCCACCTTGTGAATTTGCGTGAGCAAGACCGCCGCGATCAGATCATTGATACGATAGTTGGGGGCCAAGAAATAGTTGGCATAGGGCCGCCCGGCATAGGGACCGTTAGCGCGCGGCAAGGCCGTGTCACCAAAGAGGATGGCGCGTTCCCAGAGCACCGGATCGTCGGTCAG
>DAOTTR010000605.1:0-4762 GCA_034437715.1 Caldilineaceae bacterium | reverse complement strand
ATAACCAGGACATCTATCCTGGAACAACGAACAAGGTCTATCTACCATTCATCAGCAAGGAGCAATAATAACATGCCACGACTACCAACACCCGGCAGCGATGCCGACAACTGGGGCGCGCTCCTCAATAAGTTTTTGCAAGTAGGCCATCGTGATGACGGCGCACTGAGCGGGATTTATACTGTAGCCAATGTGCTTGATTTTGGGGCCGGTAGCGATGATGGGGCCAACGATACACAGGCGATTATCAATGCCATTGCCTCGCTAACCGAAGGTGGTGTCGTCTTCTTCCCGCCAGGAAGATATAAACTACTCAGCACCATTGACATTCCCAATCATTCCATTGACACTCCCAATTATTATGGAATTACACTCCAAGGATCAGGCCCATTTGCCACTATTTTAGATAACTACTCAAATGGACCTGCGCTTAGATCAGCGACAGGTGGCACAATCGAGGTGAGCATGACGGTTGCCGATCTTGGCATCACTGGGCAGAATAATAGTGGCGAGGGGATACACCTCGAATATACCTACTTTTCTCACTTGCGCAATCTCTTCATCCGTAACTGTCGCAATGGCGTCTATGTCAGCAAAGGCTTCTACAACACTTTTGACCATGTGATCTGCTATGAAAATAACGAAACGGGCTTCAAAATTGGTGCCATCGGCAATGGCAATACATTTTTGGGTTGTACAAGCAAGATGAACAAAAGCCACGGCTTTCATTTCACTTCCGAAGGCGCAGCAGACAAGTTACATGGGTGTACCGTCTATGGTGGGGTGGTTGAAGGCAATCTTGTCCATCAGTTCCTCATGGAAGATGCTTCGTCGATCCGCATTAGCGGCGTTTATATGGAAAATTACAATGGCTTGCCTTTGGTCAAGATCACCAACCAGAGTAACTACTGCACTATCTCTGAATGTAATCTGGACTGTTCTGGCACCGCGATTGAAATCGAACAAAGTAGGGGCGGTTATATCGCTGGCTGTACGATCGATGCGGATATAGAAATAAAGGAAAGCGCCGAAGATTGCATTATTGGTCCCAACCCTTTAATTGCCGGTGTAGTTAAAGACAAGGGCAAGGATACAATCGTTGGTACATTGATCAATCAAGGACCCGTGAGCCGCCGTATCAATGTCTTTTCCTACGTGTATCCCAATACTGATCCAGTTGGGACAGAAGGCAACCCTCGAACTATCCATATTAAGACGCCTGATACATTTCGCAATGGCGAGATGTGGCGGCATGACCTGACAGGCTATGCCTATGCCATCGCACAACCACTGAGTTTTATGTGGATGGGCTACCTTTATGCCGGCGCAACCTTAGCACAACCAATTCTCAACGGCGCGGCGCTAAATCACGAGCAGAATAGTATCCCGGTCGCTCAATATCTAGGCACGGACAATCATTTGTATCTAAAGTTTGGACCATTGAATCGATATTTCTTCAGCTTTTCATTGGATTACCAAAGTGGTGCAACCGGTGAACAAGTGCTGCATAGTCCATCAGGTTTTCAGGTACTTGAGCGAGAGGATGATGGTAATTTTTAACGCAACGTAGCTTAGGTTTAGACGGACAGTTAGTAACAAGGAGAAATCATTATGCCACGACTACCAACACTCGGCCGCAATGCCAACTGGGGCGCGCTCCTCAATGAATTTTTGCTTGTCTCGCATCGCAAAGATGGCACGCTGAAGAACAGTTATACTCGCTTCAACGTGCGAAATTTTGGGCCAAAGGCGATGGACATACCGATCATCGAGTCGCGATTCAGGCCGCGCTCGATTCTGCCAGCCAGTGATGGCACAGTTTATATCCTGACTGGGACATATAATTTGTCTATCGCAGATGATATCCTCTTATCAGCGTCGGATCAGCCCTGTATCCCCTGTTGTTTCAGGATTGACAGCTTCGCCTAGTCTTGTTATACTAAATCTGCCCATTTTACTGGGCAGATTTAGTATAACAATTACCGTTACTTTTCAAACAGCGCGAAGGCCAGGCAAACAGCGATGTCACAAACAATCAGTGTCACCGAAGCCAGAGATAACTTTCCCGCCCTTGTACGGCGCGTGGCCGAACAAGATGACGCGGTGGTGGTAACCAGCCATAACCAGCCGCGGGTTGTGTTGCTGCGTTGGGAAACCTATCAGGAACAACAACGGTTGCAAGCAGAAGGGGCGCAGTATCGATTGCAAAGTTTGCTCATGGATATGGAACGTGTAGCCGCTAGTTTACAGGAAGCGTTTCTTCCCCATAGCCTTGAGATCGTGCAGGGTGTGCAAGAACTAGCAACACTGACCCATGATGCTTGGAAAACCTGCCGGTTCTTAGATCGCGCGCGCCGCCATCTGGCTGGAATCTTATCCGATAGTTTGTTGAATGCGACGGAAAGTGGCGGTCAGTTGACGCCTGAACAATTGGCCCAATGGATGACCTTCCTGCCTCTGTTACGGCAAACTGACTTAACCAATCAAGTGGTGGCAAACGTCGATCTCACCTTGGCAGAAGCGGGCTTGCGTTCTGTGTTTCCCCTTGGCAGTGAATTAGTGACCTACTATCATACCGTGCATGAGGAAGCGGTGTGAGCAAGCCGTCCCTCTTTTTGGACACGACGATTCAAATTGAGCGCATCGTTGGTGACCGTACACGCCAGCGCGCGCTATCCAATGAACTGGCAAATTATCGCCTTGTCACCTCAAGCTATGTGCTTGGCGAGTATTTACGCACAGTGGTGAAGGATGCGATCCAGCTGCATCGGCTGGTCGCCCAGCATACACATCTCGATGAAGTCATCAGTTACCTGGGCCGCCATCTCAACAAACGCGAAGCCAGCCGCATGATGCTGATTTTAGGCGCGATGTTGCGCATTGGGCGCACGGCTGAACCAAAACACGATGCGCAAGCGCGGCTCGACTTGCTGGACAGGCTGTCCCGTTATATCGAGATTTCATTGCTGAGCCACTTTATGGCGGGGGTCGACGAAGTGCTCGATCTCACACAATGCGGGTTAGCGCGTGAACGACCGCAGGATTACCCGATCTTGCCCAGCAACACCCAATCCTATCGCCTGCGCAGCCAGTGTGTGCGCATGGTACGCGAGTGCAATCTAGCGGAACGAATGGCACAGTGGCAGCCAGAGCTCCGGGCATTAGCCGCGGGTCTGATCTTCGAGCCGGATCCGGTTTTGGTACGCATGGGTCAATTAGCCCAACAAATTGTGGATCAGCCTGTCCTAGCGCGCGGGCGCAATTGTACTTGGTATTTGGGCGATCTGGTGATCGCGCTTGAATTACCCGTAGCCATACCTTTATATACCACCAACCGGCGCCACTTTGCGCCCCTGCTTGCCATTTTGGGTAAGAAACTCCACGCAGTTGCCGTGAAAGATGAGTGATGAAAATGCCGTCGACGTTCAACCTAATTTTTCCAGATCAGGACGCGCCCGTCGTACCGCCGACCACTGGTGGGCCGGTTTGCGTGCGACTTGCGACCTAGCCCTTGAAATGCCTGGGCTACCAGAGATGATCGGTCACGATTGCCAAAATCATAGCGGTGTTGCGACTTCGAGGTGAGATCTGTCGAACTTCCTATTTCTTCCGCAACAGCCCATAACGATTTACAATCTCATCCCACGCCAATTCAAAATCACCAATTGGAACAGCAATCGCAGCCTCAACTATACCTGGATCGTTTACAATCACCGAGCTTTCATCAATGCCAATAACCACAACGGCATGGGCTGTTGCTTCATTCCAATAGCGAAGCTGGCTTGTATTGACAAGTGTAATCGCCGGAACACCTTGGTCAAGCGCGAAACGCAGGTCATCAATGACACCGCTTTGGTAGGACACGTCTAGATTAGTAGAAGCTAGAAAGCGAAGATGAGAACCAGGCGTCCCAGCTTTGGGAATTGTCTTTAATCGACGTGCAATCTTTTCCTGATCCAATTCTATCTTCCAATAGGCCAAAATCATTTGCACACAGGCCGGCAAACAATAGCCATCAATTAGCTGGCGCCGATGCGGAACTGCCAATATGTTCGACATTATATAAAATCTGCTTACGTAGTGTGTTGCTATTATGTAGGCTGCCCGTGGTGGCATCTACGTCAACCTTGCCCACTTCACCGACGACGCCCGCAAGGGAGGAGGTGAGCAACACAGGCACACGCCAGACTGTCCGCTGGCTAATGACTAGTTGCGGTTTGCCACCGATCAGCATATTACCAACTTCATCTACTAACCAGCCTGTAACTTTTCGGCGTGCAGTTTGGGCATCGATATCGATACTGGCTTCCACCAAAATGTGAATATCAAATCTTTGCGACTCTTCTATCCCTTTGCCTGTAAGGGTTACCGTTGTCATTCCCATCGATTTATCTTCCTTCCCGCCCAGCGCTATAGCCTGTAAACTTGCTGATAATTTATTATAGCACAGGAGACTTGGATCTAATTTAATCGGCTACCACCTTACCCAGCGCCGTCTCGAAAATCCCCAACCCCTCGTCCAGATGGCCCTCATCCACGATCAGCGGCGGAATCCAGCGGATCACATTGCTGTAGGGGCCGCAGGTGAGCAGCATCAGGCCGAGGTCCTGGCATTCGTGGACGACGGCCTTAGCGGTTTTGGAGTCTGGTTCGCCATTCGGATGGGAAAATTCGGTGGCGACCATCAGGCCCTTGCCGCGCACATCACCGATGATAGGGAAGCGCTTTTGTAGCGCACGCAGCCCAGTTTGTAGCGCTTCGC
>DAOTTR010000604.1:0-3865 GCA_034437715.1 Caldilineaceae bacterium | reverse complement strand
TGCGCCCACGACTCGCCATCGCCGCCGCTTAACATCGTGCCACCGTATTCACCGATCGTATCGGCGGGCTGTAGCACGAGTGGCTCGCTAGGCAGGCGTTCCTCAACTGGGGGCAACGTACCGGCGGCGACCTGTGCGTCGAGCATCGGGGCCTGGTGGAACTCGGTGATTTTGTTCCCTGTCGCGGCCTCGTAGTCGGCGATCGTGTTATAGCGCACGACCTGTTGGGTGAACTCGACATTGGGTATTGCCGCGGCGGCCGCACCCGCCGCGGCAGGCTCCTGCGGGGCAGGGACCGCCGGTGCGCCACCACAGCCGGCCAGTACAACTGTACACAATAGAACGGCTATGGCTAGGAAACTAATTTGCATTTTGGTCATGTGGGTTCTTCCTTGGAGCAACTTGGTAAGGGTGTTCGTCAGTACGCTGACAGATTGCCAATGCTGGACAGTACAGCCACGATAAGATTGCATGGACATGAGCTTTATGAAATTACTTTATGAAATTACTTTATGAAATTACGTAGGGAAGGGGAGCGGACAGCCACTACCACATGTCTGTTGTCGGACATTTGAACAATACTACAACTTTACCCTACTGTCAAACCCCGGTTATGGCTCAGACGGGTAGAAAGTCATCGTTACAAATGACGTAATGATGAGATTGTACCCGACAGTGACACCAAATGCAGCGTGTTGGCCCGGGATGATAGAAAGCGGCGATCAACTACTGGGCGGTGGGTCTCGCCAGCGCGCACATTGCGCACCGGCGCCGCGCCGGCCTCGATCACAAAGCCCAACTGGCCACCGGGCGCGTGGGCGAAGGTGTAACATTGGATCAGTTCGTCATTCACATACAACTCGGCGTGGCCAGTGCGCACCAGCAGCCGCCAGCGGCTTGGCTGATTGGGCGTAAAGGGCAGCGGCTTGCCATCATCGGGGCGGAAGGCGTAGCCGTCGTAGGGGCCGACCTGCAATCAGCCATCGTTTTGACCCAGCAAGATTGTGCCGCGATTGGCGGTCTCGCCTTCAATAAACAACCCCGCGCCACAGCGCAGGCCATCGGCGGCAGTCACGGTGATCTCCGCTTCCAGGATGACGCCCCGCGCTATGTTGTATTTGACCGGCAAGATCGCTACACCACCGGCGGCAGCCTGCAACTGAAGCGCTTCGGCTTGCAATGTGCAATCTTGGGGCAACAACCGGTGCAATTGACAGTGCTCCAGCACCACCGGCTGGGTGGCGCCTTTGAGTGCTGCATTGCCCGGCCACCAATGCAAGGAGAGAATGCCGTTGGCGTCGCACTGCACCGCTTTAAGTGGGGCAAAATAGATGTCGCGCGGGCTGTTTACATCCCACGTGCGCGGCACCGTATGGTGGTTGAGCAGCAACGTGTCGCCACAGTGATAGAAACGGGCAAAATAGGTGTGCAAATTTGGGCTGCTACCCAGCAGAGCGGTTGGCGCGAGTCAAGCCGATAGGGGCCACTCTGCTGGTCAGCAACGAGGACAAACATGCCCCTTTACCCAGCAGGCAGCCGGGCGAGGTGACGGGCGCCCAGCGGCATCGACCCCACGCCCAAGAGCATATAGTAGCGGTCGCCGATTGGCTCAACCGCGCCCACCTCTACATGATCACCCCATAGCCCAGTTTCGATGACGGGCGGCGCGGCACGAAAATGGCGGCCATCGTCCGAGACAACGCAACCGGCGGTGGCGTTGTCCATCTCCTGGACATAGATCGTCACGCCATGTTCGGCCTCATCGGCCGCTTTGAGCACCAGCGAGCCGGAGCCGCCCGTAGGATCATAGGCAGTTTGGTCGGGACGCTGGGCCTGGTTGATGCCGATCACCTTGGCGATGACGCGCGAGACTTCGGCGGGCGTATAAAATTGGCCCTTACTCTTGCCCGCTTCGGTGGCAAAGTGGCGCATCAGATATTCATAGGCATCACCCAGCAGATCATCGCCCTCGGCGCGGTTTTTGCTAAAGTCGAGGCTCGGTTCTTCAAAGATCGCCACCAGGTTGGTCAGCCGATCTTGCATCTCCTGGCCGCGACCCAACTTGTCGGCATTGTTAAAGTCAGCCACATCGATCACGCCTTTGAGGTCGTTCGCTTCAGCCAGCCGGGCGATCACCTTGTTGATGCCGTCGCCGATCTCCTTTTTGCCCTTGAGCGCGACCATATCTTGAAAGCCGCCGCCGGCAGGAATCTCGATCAAGGCGTGGGGCTTGCCCCCATATTTGTCCGAAACATATTTCACAAAGAGCAGCGAGAGCACATAATCTTTGTACTGCGACGCATCCATGCCGGCGCTCCCGGGGCGTGCCCGGTCACCTGCGCGCGGCTGCTCAAGCACATTCTACCTGAGAACTTTATCATACACCAATGATTGTTACCAGGGAGCTTACAATGCTGCAAGTTGAATTATCAGCCGCCGGCTACCGCCCAAAAACCACGCCGCGTTCAATTGCGCCCCAGGCGCAGCTTGATTGGCGGTTTTGCGCTGGTGCCGCGGTTGCTCATGTTGGGGGAATGCCGGCTGCCGGCAAGGATGCCGGCGCTCCCGGTGCTAAAAATTCTTCACCCTTTCAACCCCGTGCGCGCCAATCCTTGAATAAAGTAGCGCTGCCCAAAGCCATACAAGAGCAACATCGGGATGATCACCAGCAGCGACCCCGCCATGATCACTCCAATCGTGCCCACCCCCGTCCCGGCGCGGCCCCGTAGATAAGCCAAGCCCAGCGCCACGGTCATCTTCTCCTGCGTGCTCAAATAAATCAGTGGGCTGAAGAGATCGTTCCACGAACCGAGGAAGGCGAAGATCGCCACGGTCACCAGCGTTGCCATGCCGAGGGGAATAAAGAGCTGCCAGTAGATGCGGAAGAAACCGGCACCGTCCACTTTAGCCGCGTCAAAGAGATCCTGCGGAATCGATTTATACGCCTGGCGCAGCAGAAAAACATTAAACGCGCTGCCAAAGTAGGCCGGCACAAAGAGCGGATAGTGGGTGTCAAGCCAGCCCAGTTGGCGCATGATCGTAAAGGTGGGAATCACCGTCACCGCGCCGGGCAGCATCATGGTCGCCAAAAGTACGCCGAAGAGCAGGTTCTTGCCGCGGAATTGCATGCGAGCAAAGGCATAGGCGGCCAGCGACGAGGAAAAACAGGTGCCCAGCACGGTCAACAACGTGACCTTGAAGCTGTTGGCCAGGTACAGCTCCATGGGCGCGACCACAAAGAGCTGCACATAGTTCTGCGGGTAGAAAGGGTTGGGAATCAGTTGCGGTGGCCAGATCATCTGCTTGCTCGGCTCTTTGAGCGAAGTCGAGACCAGCCAGAGCAGCGGAAAGATCATCAGCACCGCCATCAGCAGCAGAACGAGATGGGTCGCCGTGCTGCTGAGCAATTTTTGGCTGCGCGCCGGTTGCGCCAATCACCGCGGGCAGCGGTATTGTTGGCATGACCGAACGGGCGCGGCTGTTGGGTGGTATGCTTGTCGCACAAGCGCAGCCTGGCGGCGGCTTTGTCGTCAATGCGACGCTGCCATTGGAGAAAACTGAATGATTTCGGTGGTGCTTGTCGACGATCAACCACTCGTGCGCACCGGACTGCGCACGCTGCTGGAACGTGATCCTGAGATTACCGTCATTGGCGAGGCCGAGCAGGGTCGGCGCGGTGTGTGGCTGGTGCAGCAAAACAAACCAGATGTGGTGTTGATGGATATTCGCATGCCGGAGATGGATGACCTGGCCGCGACGCGGCTGATTGTCGCGGATGAGCAATTGAAGGGGACCAAGGTAGTCGTGCTGACCACCTTTGATGAAGATGAGGATATTCAGGAAGCGATTCGGGCGGGTGCAGCCG
>DAOTTR010000603.1:0-2290 GCA_034437715.1 Caldilineaceae bacterium | reverse complement strand
TTTATTGATACCTATCATCGTATGGGCTGGTATCCGCTGCCGCGCCCCTTTATTCTGGGTCAAGAGGCTGCCGGGGTTGTCGATGCCGTGGGCGCAGACGTCACCGATTTTAAAGCCGGTGATCGGGTGGCCTATTGTATGCACCAGGGATCCTATGCCGACTATGCTGTGGCCCCAGCACGCCTGGTGGTCCACGTGCCCACCGGCGTGAGCACCGAACAGGCTGCGGCGATTATGCTCCAAGGCATGACGGCCCATTACCTGACCCATAGCACCTATGCGATCAAGCCAGGCGATATTGCCTTGATTCACGCGGCGGCCGGCGGGACGGGGGCATTGGTGGTACAAATGGCCAAGATGCTGGGCGCACATGTCATTGCCACCGTGGGCAGCGCCGAAAAGGCCGCGATTGCGCGCGCGTCTGGGGCCGACCATGTGATTCTCTACAATCAACAAGATTTTGAGGCCGAAGTCAAACAACTCACCAGCGGCAAAGGCTGTCATGTAGTCTACGACTCGGTAGGCAAAGCGACCTTTGACAAGAGCCTGAATTGCTTGCGCCCACGCGGCTATCTGGTGCTCTTTGGCCAGGCCAGCGGTCCGGTCGATCCGGTGAACCCCCAGGTGCTCAACCAAAAGGGATCACTCTATCTTACCCGGCCTTCGTTGGGTGCCTATATTGCTACGCGCGGCGATCTGCTCTGGCGCGCCGACGATCTCTTCACCTGGATCGCGGCGGGCGGGTTGGAAGTGCGCATTGACAAAAGCTTTCCGCTCAGCGAAGCCGCGGCGGCGCATACCTATCTAGAGGGACGCAATACCAAAGGCAAAGTACTGCTGATTCCGTAGTTTTGTAAACAATTCTCTATTGGTTATCCACCCCGCCATAAATGGACGGGGCTAAAACAGCAACGCCCACTGAAGCGGGCTTTAGCTTGTGTATGATACAGTCCCAATTGTTGCACAATGGCGCGTGCTGGTGCTGGCGGATGATACAGTAGGAACATTGGGCCAGCAGGTTTTGCAACGTGAACATCAATTTCTTGTCGAGACACTGGCAAGCATTTTAGCGGGTGAAACTAGATTGAATGAGTTATGAAGACAATTCTCTTGGGGTTTGAGGAAGACGAACTTAGTGCAGCGGTAGTGGCCCAGATCCAAGCGCTGGCCCCCGGCTACCAAGTGTTGGTCACGACCGACCGTGCCACCATTGAACAAAGACTGAATGAGATTGAAATTGCGTTCAAGAGTTTCCCCACAGACTTGATCGCGCAAGCACCCAATCTGCGCTGGCTGCAACAGTGGGGCGCGGGCGTCGATGGGCTGATGGGGCAGCCAGAGATTGTGGCGCTCGATCAATTGACCATCACCACTGGTTCCGGCATTCATG
The DNA here is from genome assembly GCA_034437715.1 of Caldilineaceae bacterium. GTDB lineage: Bacteria > Chloroflexota > Anaerolineae > Caldilineales > Caldilineaceae > JAHBVH01. Next base: position 900 of record DAOTTR010000603.1, on the reverse strand, counting down.
CCGTGCCGATCACCGAGCATATCTTTGGCTTCCTGCTCGCCTTTGGGCGCGGCATTCACCGGGCGGTACGAAACCAAGCGCACAAACATTGGCAGTCGCCAACCTGGGATCAACTCTTTGAGTTGCCCGGCAAAACCATGGTGTTGATCGGCGTGGGCGCGATTGGTGAGCGCACGGCCCAAATTGCCACTGCGCTCGGCATGCGCGTGCTCGGTGTCCGGCGCGATCCAACGGTGGTGGCGGCAGGTGTGGAAGCCATGTATCATCCAGACCAATTGTTGGAAGTATTGTCGCAAGCCGACTTTGTGGTTTCAACGGTGCCATTGACGCCCGCAACCCACCAGTTGATCGGCGCACGGGAATTGCGCGCCATGAAACCCACCGCCTATCTCGTCAATATTGGGCGTGGGGCAACGATTGACGAAGCCGCCTTGATTCAAGCGTTGCAAGAAGGCTGGATCGCTGGCGCGGGGTTAGATGTCTGTGCGGTAGAACCCTTGCCTGCCACCTCGCCGCTGTGGGACATGGAAAACGTGATCATCACCGCGCACTATGCTGGTGCAACGCCGCTCTATGACGCGCGTGCCATGCCGATCTTTCTCGACAATCTACAACGCTATCTGGCAGGGCAACCGCTGCACAATGTGGTGGATAAACAGTTGGGCTATTAACCCGATGATCCACGTTGATTCACCAGCCCGTCCGCTTATACCTAACCTTTACCCACAAGTTGACAGTAGGGAAGACGTGCCGGGGACGGCCCCAAAACATAGCGTAGCGCCGTCAGGCCGCTGGGTCGTCCCCGGCACGCTCGCCCTCCCTGGTACCCAAAGATGTGGGTTGCTGGCCGAGCTGCGCGCCAATGGCGACTATGATCGCATTTTCAACCAGTGGTTTGGC
>DAOTTR010000602.1:0-2336 GCA_034437715.1 Caldilineaceae bacterium | reverse complement strand
CTTATGCCGATTTAATTTTGTGCATTCGTAGGTGCGGTTACAAACCGCACCTACCAGAACAATTGCACCTGGTTTTGTTGCCGAAATAACCAATCGCAATAATCTCTACAGTGTACTAGGCAAAAAAGAGCAACGACTGCACCCGCGTCACCAAATCCGCAAGCGCAAATGGCTTGGGCAGGTAATCATCGGCGCCGGATTCAAAGCCGTGTCGTTGATCGGCTGGCCGCGTCATGGCTGTGACCATGATGATCGGCAGATTGACCGTCGCTGGATCACCGCGCAAGTACTGGCAAACTTGATAGCCATCCAGACCAGGCATCGAAATGTCGAGCACGACCAGGTTAGGATTCGTCTCTTGGACTTTGCGTAGTCCTTCCGAGCCATTGCTGGCGGTTACGACTTCATACCCTTCGCGCCGCAGCGTTAGCGCGATCAACTTCTGGATCACGGGATCATCGTCGATTACGATAATTTTGCTGGCCATCTAGCCGCTCCTTTATCAACAAAACAAACTTTCGTCGTACCTACTGCGACAATGTTAAATTCGTGTTGAATTCATTCAACACCTGCGACGGCAAAGGTGTTTAAACACGTTTTCTATCCCAGGCTCTGAATGAATTCAGAGCAGCAGGTGATGAAATTTAACGTTGGCGTACCTACTAAGGCGCTTTCAAAGCAATAAGGATCCAGCGCTTGCCCAACAAAATCATGCGTAGGGGCGGCCGCGCAGTCGCCCCGCGTTTGGCTCGCTGCGAACGGGCGGCTGCAAGCCGCCCCTACTGGATACTTTATTCTTTGCAATGGCCTAACCCCTCCCACATCTCTACCCTTTACCCACAAGTTGGCAGTAGGTAAGGCGTGCCGGGGACGGCCCAGCGGCCTGACGGCACTCCGCTCTGTTTTTGGGCCGTCCCCGGCACGCACGCCCTCCCTGGTACTCAAAGATGTGGGTAAAGGGTAGCCTTCTAGGCGCGCTCCCCCCGCAAGCGGCGGAGGGAATCTTGGCTCCTCCCTGATTGCGGGGAGGCTGGGTGGGGTGCCCTGGACGCAGCGCGCCCACACTGGGGTTCCCACGCCGAGCGTGAGGAACCAGCAATCAGTAACCAACTTATGGTACAAATATCGCCGAGAGGCTGACACCATTGGACACAGCAATGGTCGCCAGATTGGTCGTATCTGCACCCACAGCGGGTGAAACCTTGACCTGGATCACCATTTCTTCGCCTGGATTGAGTATGCCGGGCTCGTACACTTCGGCAATGGCACCGGCCGCGCTGGAATAAATGCCGGTCACGGTCCATTGATTGTCATCCGGGGCGGGGCTGGCGACATAGGGAAACCAATCGGTGACATAAACACCCGCCGCCGTATAGTACTGGACAACCAGATCCCACTGGTCAAAATCAGCCAACTTGGTAGTGCCGCCATTGCGCAGGGTGATCTCGATAATCGTGCCCGCGCTTTTGGTTTCAATTCCCACCACGGCCAGTGCCGTCCGGGTGCGCGCCTCATTGCGCGCTTCGCGCGCTTGGGTAGCCACCAGGATCGTATCCTGCACCGAAAAATAGGTGTCGGAGATGGTCATAACGCCAAAGAAAAAAATCGTAATCAGGATGATTGAAGCCAGTACTGTTTCCATAGATCACATGCTAAAGTAGTATTCAGTGACAATGCCATTGGGCATGATTACCTTCAAAAAGTAGCGTTCCGACGCCAGCACCGTAGAAAATTTAATCGTAATCTTGAGGGTACTCGTCGGATCCCAGCGGGCAGCATTTTCCACCTGCCACTCCCAATAGGGATAGGTGCCCCCTGCCTGGTCCTTATAGGGAATGCGTACAAAATTTCCCTCTGGCCCAAACATGATATCCAGCGCCTCTACGGCGGGGATACGCAGCGCGCCCACATTTTTGACCCAGACAAAGACATCAAAGTCACCGTCGCCATTGATATCTTGCCAAGTCGCGCTGCTATCCAATTCACCCGAAGCGTGAATGACGGTGATCTGACTCTTCATGCGATCGTTCAAGCGCCCACTCATACTGACCAGCGCATCGCGACTACTCTGCACCGCCGGAATCACCGCGTTGGAGAGCATGAGCGTGACCACGATGCTGATGATGATCATAAAGGTGGTTGTAATGACCTTATCCACTGCGGTGCTCCTTTATCGAATCCGGGTAACTATTCAACCCCTCCCAACCTCCCCCAGGTTGCTTAGCTTTACCCACATGTATTGGTGAGCAAAAGGGAAGTGCATTCAAGGAATGATGCAGAATAAGCATGGTTTTACCGAATTTTGCTCGACTTTGCCGAAATCGGCTCATTTCAAC
>DAOTTR010000601.1:0-15242 GCA_034437715.1 Caldilineaceae bacterium | reverse complement strand
ATATTTATGTCTCTGCCGGCGGTGTGCGCGATGGCTATTCGGATGGCCCCCTGGTCGGCATCTCCGAAGGGGGTGCGCAGGATCTGGTGAGTGGCGGCAATCGCTTTGCGGCGCGGCTCCTGCGTGCGCCGCTCAGTCGGCTGCTAAGTGAGTATTCGATCGAGGTCTTTGAAACCGCGGCGCGCGGGCTGCGCAATCCCTATGGCGTGACGGTGGATCCCAGTGGCCGCATCTGGTTCACCGACAATGGCGCAACCAATGTGCCCGAAAATGTCAGCGCCGGTGATGAAGTCAATGTCTTTGACCCCAACAGTACACCGCCGGGCACGCCCGAAGGCACTACGCCCTACTACGGCTTTCCCTTGGCGCTGACCTCGCCCCAGGATTGGTATTCGCTGCCCGTGGTCGATCTCTACAATACATCGGCACCCACGAGCCTAACCTGGGCCTATGGCACGATCTTCTTTGCGCAGTATGGGCGCAATCCGGGGCTCTATCGCTTGGGGCGGGCCGCGAATGGGCAAATGATTGCCGAGCGCATCATGCTGGTCTGGCCCCTGCTCGCCACGGCCACCGCGCCCGACGGCGCGCTCTGGATTGGTACCGGGGCAGGTGGTCTCTATCGGCTTACGCCAGGGTGCTAATCAAGCAAACGCCATCATAAAAGAGCGGCAGGATCGGTGATCCTGCCGCTCTTTTATGGAGAAATTTATAGAGAAATCTCAGAGCGGGCCCGTCATATACAATTTACCCTGTTCAAAACCGCGGGTGGCATAGTAGCCACGGGTGCCGGTTGCGGCGATGACGCTGATGCGTTGAAAACCGGCGGCGCGACTGATACGCCGCGCTTCTTCGAGCAGGTGGGTACCCAAGCCCACATGTTGCGCCTGCCCATCACTTTCGCCGCCGATGGAGAGCGCCGGCCCATAGACGTGTACCTCGCGGATCATGGCACTCTCGGCGATTTCTTCCAGGAAAGAGCGACTGCCCGCGCCAGGGGCCAAGGGCAAGCTCAAACGGAGAAAGCCCGCGATCAGGCCCGGCTGCGGGCTGTCATCACGGGTGACATAGTAGAGAAAATGCTCGCGCGTCAGATCGGTGTCGTAGGTGTAGACACGCAATTCGAGTTCGTCGGCAGCCACGTTGTTGCGCTTGATCTCATGGCAACGGATGCAGCCACACTGTGTGCCACGCCGCTGCAATTCTTGGTGTACCACCTGGCGCAGATTGCTCAGTTTGACCCCCGCCTGAATATGGTGGGCGGGGATATCGCGGAAGAGGCGGTTGATGCGCGTGTAGGGCGGAATCGTCGGCTTGACATCGGCCAACAACTCGACCAATTCGGCTTCGCTATAGGGTTGATATTGCCCGTCCAACCAGAGATCATATAGCCCGGTATCCTTGATCAGCGAGCAGGGATAGATCTTCAATTCGTCGGGACAGATGGCCGGATCGCTGAAGAAGCGGGCAAAATCGGCGCGATCTTTTTCCGGCGTGGCCCCATAGAGATTGGGCATCCAGTGTAGATGCAACTTGAAACCTGCCGTGCGCAGCAGCCCCAACGCGTCGCGCACCGCTTGCACATCATGCCCGCGCTGATTGGCACTCAGAATTTCGTCATCCAGACTTTGCACGCCGATCTGCACCTTGGTAACGCCCAATTTACGCAGATGACGAATTTCTTCGGGCGTGATCCAATCGGGCCGCGTCTCGATCACCAGCCCAACATTGCGATGGGTGGCCGTCACGTTGCGCATTTGGGCATCGAGCAAGGAGGTTGAGCCGGCATAGGTCGGGTCACCCGCGGCATTCATGGCGTCAAAACAGCGCTGAATAAACCATTCGCGATAATCTTTGCTATAGGCGCTCCACGTGCCGCCCAAAATCAATAGCTCCACCTTGTCGGCGTCGTGACCAATGCTTTCAAACGATTGAATGCGCCCCAGCGTCTGGCGATAAGGATCAAAGCCATCGCGTTCGGCGCGCTGGCAACCCGGTTCATCGTAGATATAGCTTTTGGGCATGCGCCAATCGTCCGGGCAAAAGATACACTTGCCAGGACAGCCCGCCGGCGCAGTGAGCACAGTGACCGGCGCCACACCACTCTGGGTACGCATGGGCTTCATCTGAATGCGTGCCATAAGCAGCGGATCCGCTTCGAGATCCCCTTCGGCGACCAAGTGGCGATAGCCGGCGATTAATTCCGCTTTGGAGTAGAACCCTTTGCCGTCCTTGGGAAAGCGGGATAAAATAGCCTTGAGGCTTGTGCGCATATCCCATTCGGCCTCTGGCACCTTGACGACGCGTTGAAAAATGGCGTGCAAGAGCGCGCTATGGTCGGCAGGCGCGTAGCCAAAGCGTTTGCGGTGCCAGGCATCGCTCTTATCAATCACATCTTGGGGAATTTCTTCCAATGGGATAATGCGTTTCATAGGTTAATTGGTTGTCTATTCGCGATCTATTCAACGATTTCAAAAATTTACACGGGCGCGTGGCCCAGCAAAATTCACGCAAAACATAATAAATTATACCACAGATAGACCGGTTGACCATGAATGGAATGAGCAAGGCAACACAGGAACGGCTATTGGCCGTCAATCGGGAATTTTATGCAACCGTGGCGGAACCTTTTGACATCACGCGCGCGGGCCTGCCGATTGGCTGGCAAGGGTTGCGCGATTGGCTACCCGTTGCCCAACCAGGGCACGCGTTACGCGTTCTAGACGTGGGTTGTGGCAATGGCCGGTGGGCACGCGCGTTGGACAGTTGGGAGATCGCTTGCGAATACGTTGGCGTTGACGGCGATGCACGCCTGCTGGACTTAGCCGCTCATAACACGCGCGCCTTGACAACCGTGCAAAGCCGGTTTGTCGCGGCGGATTTTACTGTGCCCCAGTGGCCGCGCACGCTTGACCTGCCATCGGCCGCGTTTGATCTGGTCGTTTGCCTGGCCGCGCTGCACCATGTACCGGGCTATGTGTTGCGCGCCCAGGTGGTGCAAACGCTGGCCACGTTGCTGGCACCCCAGGGTGTTTTAATCTTCTCACACTGGCAGTTTCTGCAAAGTGAGCGGTTTGTGCGGAAACAGATTGCATGGCAAACTATCGGATTAACGAGTGGCGAGATCGAACCGGGCGATGCCCTGTTGCCCTGGCAGCAACAGCGCTACGCCGTGCGCTATGTACACCAGATCGACGAAAATGAGATGGCAACCCTAGCACACGCGGCCAATTTACAGGTGGTGGAGAGCTTCTATGCCGACGGCAAAGAGGGCAACCTTAACTTGTATGCTGTGCTGAAGGGTGGGTGAATGTTTTGGTGAGGGGGGAATTGTGAGCAAAAGTGATAACCGCATTCAATCGATGATTGAAGCGTTTCGAGGGCGTTTTCAAGCGACGCCTGTGGCCATGGCCGTAGGCCCGGGGCGCGTCAACTTGATCGGTGAGCATACCGATTATAACGACGGCTATGTGCTGCCAATTGCCCTCAAGCGCGATGTCCGGGTGATCTTCCGGCCGCGCTCGGATCGCCGTGTACGGCTTTATTCTGTCGAGTATGATGGCTGGTTTGAATTTGACCTAGATGGCATGGCCTACAATGGCGACATCCTGTGGAGCAATTATGTGCAAGGGGTCGCGTGGGCCTTGCAAGAAGCAGGCCTGCAACTTACAGGCATGGACGCAGTGATCAGTGGCAATGTGCCCAAGGGCAGCGGCTTGAGCAGTTCGGCGGCGCTGGAAATCGCCACGGCCCACGCCTTTATCCACGCGGCTGGGCAAGCGGGCAAACTGAGTGGCCCACAAGTGGCCCGGGCCGCCCAACGCGCCGAAAACGCCTTTGTCGGCGTCAATTGTGGCATTATGGATCAATTTATCAGCATGTTGGGCCAAGAAAATCATGCGCTGCTCATCGATTGCCGCAGCCTGGACTATCAGTTGGTGCCCTTCCCCGAAGAGGCCGCGCTGGTGATTGGCAACACCAAAGCCAGTCGATCCCTGGCCGGCAGCGCCTATAACCAACGGCGTCAAGAATGCGAAACCGGCGTGGCACGCTTGCAAACCGTGCTGCCCGGCATCACAGCCCTGCGCGATGTGAGCAGCGCCCAACTCGAAGCGCACAAAGCTTTACTAACGCCGGTCGTCTATCGGCGCTGTCGGCATGTGGTCGGCGAAAATGAACGGGTCCTACAAACCGTGGCGGCGCTCCAACGGGGCGATCTAGCCGCGGTGGGTCGGTTGATGAACATCAGCCACGACAGTCTGCGCGCGGACTATGAAGTGAGCAGCGATGCGCTCAACATTATGGTCGATGCCATGCGCAGCGCGCCGGGCTGCTATGGCGCGCGCCTCACCGGGGCTGGCTTTGGCGGTTGTGCCGTGGCTTTGGTAGAGCCGGGCGCAGAGCAAGGCGTGGCCGATATTATCTATGAAAAATATCCCAAAGTCACCAACATCTGGCCCGAGGTCTACACCACGCGCGCCAGCAGCGGTGCCTATACGCAAATGCTGACAGGAGAGGAATAGATGGATTTCTCAGGCGCAAATGCTTCGCTCACGCCAGGGCAGGTGATTGGCGCGCCGCGCAAGGGGGCGGTGAGTGCCGGTTACTGTGTCGCCTTTATCGGGCTGGGGTTGGTGGGCGCGTCACTCGGCCCCACCCTGGCTGGCTTGGCAGAGAATACGCAAACCCATTTAGGCGCGATCAGCATCCTGTTCACGGCACGCGCCTTGGGCTACATGGGCGGCTCCTTGCTGGCGGGCACAGCGTATGATCGCACCGCCGGCCACCCGATTGTTGCCACCAGCCTGGTGGTGATGGCGATCTTGATGGCCCTGGTGCCGGTGATCCCCATCCTTTGGTTGTTGGTCGCCATTATTCTGCTGGTAGGCTTGGCCGAAGGCACGATGGATGTGGGCATCAATACGTTGATTGTTTGGCTACACCGGCCCAATGTGGGACCGGCCATGAATGCCCTGCATTTTTTCTTTGGCCTGGGCGCCTTTGTCGCGCCCCTGGTGGTGGCGCAGATGGTTTTGCTTACACAGAATATTACCTGGGCCTACTGGGCGATTGCGTTGATTCTGCTGCCAATTGCGCTGTGGATGGCGCGCCTGCCTAGCCCCTCTGCCATTACCAACAAAGTGGAAACCGATACGGGCCAGGTGGATTATGTACTGGCCGGGCTGGTGGTGCTTTTTCTCTTTCTCTATGTGGGTGGCGAAGTCAGTTTTGCCGGGTGGATTCACACCTATGCGGTGACGCAGACCGGCTTTAGCGCCACCAACGCCGCGCTCTTGAACTCGGGTTTTTGGGGCGCGTTTACGCTGGGGCGCTTGATCTCAATTCCGATTGCGGCGCGGGTGCGACCGCGCACCATGTTGCTGGGTGATCTGATTGCCAGCCTGCTCTTTGTCGGCGCGATCTTGATCTGGCCGCAATCGCCGCTGGTGTTGTGGATCGGGACGTGTGGCACGGGGTTGGCCTTGGCCTCACTCTTCCCCGTCACCCTCACCTGGGCCGGGCGGCGCATGCACATCAGTGGGCGCGTCACCAGTTGGTTTTTTATTGGTTCCAGCCTCGGGGCCATGTTCTTTCCCTGGTTTATCGGCCAGCTTTTCGAAGCCGTGGGTGCCCAGATCACCATGCTCACGATCATCGTCAGCCTTGGCCTCGATCTGGTCGTTTTTGTGATTCTCATGCTCTATGCCGGACGACCCAAGTTGAAAGTGGCGTAACCTGTCAACGGATTTGTCAACGGATTTGTCAACGGATTCGGGGAACGGATTGAACGGATTTGTACTGGAATCATCCGTTCCCTCGCAGCTTGTAGAACGGATTTCATGCGCGAAGCTGTTCAATCCGCGCTCAAAATCCGCTGACAGCGCGCCCTGCAACTATATTTCACCAACCATCCAATCAAGGAGAATGACCAATGCCGCTATTATTTGATATGCCCTTTGAGAAGCTTCATACCTATGAGGGCACCAACCCGCGCCCGGCAGATTTCGAGGCCTATTGGGATCGTGGGCTGGCCGAGATGAACGCGCTTGATCCCCAGGTGGAGCTTGTCCCCGCGGCCTTTCAGACGCCCTATGCCCAATGCAGCCACCTGTACTTCACAGGAGTAGGCGGGGCGCGCATTCATGCCAAATTGTTGCAACCGAAAAATGCCCGCGAACCGCATCCCGCGGTGCTCATGTATCACGGCTATTCGGGCAGCGCCGGCGATTGGGTCGATAAGTTGGGCTATGTGGCCATGGGCTATACGGTGGCGGCATTGGACTGTCGCGGCCAGGGTGGCCTGTCCGAGGATGTGGGCGGCGTCAAGGGGTGGACCTTGCGCGGCCACATTATTCGCGGGTTGGATGACACCCCGGATAAACTCTATTATCGCCAGATGTTCCTGGACACGGCACAGTTGGCAAAGATTGTGATGGCGATGCCCGATGTCGATCAGACACGCGTCGGCGCAACGGGTGGCAGCCAAGGCGGTGGCTTGACGCTCGCCGCGGCCGCGCTCGAACCACGCATCAAGTTGGTGGCACCGGTCTTCCCCTTCCTGAGCGACTACCAACGGGTGTGGGAGATCGATCAGGATAAAGATGCCTATGCCGAGTTGCGCGAATACTTCCGCCGCTTTGATCCACGCCACGAGCGCAAGGAAGAGATCTTTACCAAACTAGGCTATATCGACATCCAACACCTGGCCAAGCGCATTCGGGGGGAAGTGCTCATGGGCGTTGGGTTGATGGACACGATCTGCCCGCCCTCTACCCAATTTGCGGCGTACAACAAGATTACCAGCAAGAAGTCCTATCTCATCTACCCCGACTTCGGCCACGAAGGCCTGCCGGGCAACAATGATTCGATCTTCCAATTTCTAAGCGACCTGTAGTTTTGTGGCCGTGTGCCAGGGACGCGCGAGGTTACCGTTTATCAAACCGACGGTCGTCGCGCGTCCCCGGCACACGTTGATCGCTCATGCTAAAATTTACCCCAAAGTGAATTACACCTTAGTCTCCTGCCAAGATTGACAAGCAGGACATCCTGCCTTAAACTTTCTGTAATCCTACCAAAGAGGAAAAGAGAAAGGTGTCTGCACCATGACCCCCCAGGAATTTGTCAACAAGTGGCGCAACGTCACCTTGAAAGAGCGGGCGGCGGCGCAAGAGCATTTCATCGACTTGTGTCGGCTTGTCGGTCATCCTACCCCCGCCGAGGATGATCCAAGCGGTGAGCGTTTTGCCTTTGAAGCGGGTGCCGATAAGCAGCACGGCGGCAAAGGTTGGGCCGACGTATGGAAGCGTGGCTTTTTCGCATTTGAGTACAAAGGCAAGCACGCCGACCTCACAAAAGCCTATAACCAACTGCTGCAATACCGCGAATCGCTGGTAAACCCGCCACTCCTTGTCGTCTCCGACATCGATACCATCATTGTTCACACCAACTTTACCAACACAGTCAAGCAGATCATCCCGATTACGCTGGATGCGCTGCTCACACCAGCGGGGATGCACAACCTGCGCTCCATCTTCTTTGCACCAACCCATTTTCGCGCCGAGCAAACAACGGAACAAGTAACGCGCCAGGCCGCCGAGGAGTTCGCGCGTCTGGCCGAACATCTGCGTAAGCAGGGGCAACCCTCGGACAAAATTGCCCATTTCCTGATCCGCCTGCTCTTCTGTCTCTTTGCCGAGGATATTGAATTGTTGCCCAAGGGCTTGTTTGCGCGCCTGATTGACCGGGGACGCAGCCGTCCTGTGTCGTTCGATGAACAATTGCGCCAATTGTTTCGCGCAATGGCAACGGGCGGTTTCTTTGGTGAACATCAGATCAGGCATTTCAATGGTGGCCTCTTTGATAACGACACGGGTTTGCCGCTGGACAGTGGCGGGCTGGAAATCTTGCATGGCGTCTCGACACTGGACTGGACAAACATTGAGCCCTCGATCTTCGGCACGCTTTTTGAGCGCAGCCTAGACCCGTCTAAGCGCGCACAGTTGGGCGCGCACTACACCAGCAAAGAAGATATTCTGCTGATTGTTGAGCCGGTGCTCATGGCTCCACTACGCAGGGAATGGGTGCAGATACAGCAACAGGCGGCTGATTTTACTCATCGGCGTGGCGTAGCGACAACACCACAGATGCGCTCAAGACATCAGAACGAATTAGAGCGGTTAGTCGGTGGCTTTTCACAACGTTTGGCGATGATACGTGTGCTTGATCCGGCCTGTGGTAGCGGTAATTTCCTCTATGTCGCCCTACGTACCCTGCTCGATCTTTGGAAAGAAGTGGCCGTCTTTGCCGGTACAGTCGGGCTATCGTTTATGTTGCCATTGGCTGGGTTTTCACCCTCACCCGATCAACTCTTTGGCATCGAAGTCAACGAATATGCCTTTGAACTGGCCCAAGCCACGGTCTGGATCGGCTATATTCAGTGGCTTCACGAGAACGGCTATGGTGTGCCCAGCGAGCCAATTCTGAAGCTGCTCGACAACATCAAGCACATGGATGCAATCTTGGCCTACGATGCTGATGGTAAGCCCGTAGAACCAGAATGGCCCGTAGCCGATGTGATCATAGGGAATCCGCCGTTTTTAGGTGGGAAAAAATTGAGGTCAGAGTTAGGTGATGACTATGTGCAATCAATATTTTCCTTGTATGACACTCATGTTAGAAGGGAAGCAGATCTGGTTTGCTATTGGTTTGAAAAAGCAAGAGCATATATTGAGATAGATAGTGTGCAACGGGCCGGATTGCTTGCAACAAATTCTATTCGAGGTGGAGTGAACCGAGACGTAATCCAGAACATTAGGGTGTCTGGAAATATATTCATGGCCTGGAGTGATCGAGAGTGGATTCTAGATGGGGCTGCTGTTCGAGTTTCGATGATAGGTTTTGATAATGGCACTGAATCTGAAATCATACTGAATAGTCACCTCGTTCCCAGTATCAATGCAGATCTTACTTCAACAATCGACTTAAGTGTAGTACAAAGATTGGATGAAAACGAAAAACTTTCTTTTATGGGTGTTACACCTGCTGGCCCATTCAATATTTCAGAACAAATCGCGCATGAATGGCTTAAAGTTGAAGCTAACCCTAATGGTCGCCCTAATTCTGATGTAGTTCGTCCCTATTACAATGGAATGGATTTAGTCAGAAAAAATAGGAAGGTCTGGATAGTAGACTTTAAGGAAATGGCCTTAGAAGATGCTGCTCTTTATGAAGCGCCCTTTGAGCATGTGTTACGAACAGTTAAGCCACAAAGACAGAAGAGCCGTATTTCTGAACAACCTTGGTGGCTTTTTACAAGAAGCAGGCCAGCTATGCGTAAGGCGTTAGAAGGATTAAATCGTTATATTGGAACATCTATGGTGTCAAAACACCACTTTTTCTGTTGGGTTCCAATTGAGGTTCTACCAGCCAACCTAATAATTGTGGTTGCCCGCCAGGATGACTACTTCTTCGGTGTCCTTCACTCCAAAGCGCATGAATTATGGGCGCTACGCATGGGCACTTCACTAGAAGACCGGCCCCGTTACACCCCTACCACCACCTTTGAAACCTTCCCTTTCCCCTGGCCGCCGGGTCAGGAGCCAACCGACGATCTACGCGTGCAGGCGATTGCCCAAGCCGCCAAAGATCTGGTTGAAAAGCGCGACGCCTGGCTGAACCCGCCGGGGCTGGATGGGGCTGAACTCAAAAAGCGCACCCTCACCAACCTCTACAATGCACGCCCTACATGGCTGGATCTGGCGCACAAGCGGCTTGATCGGGCTGTGCTTGAGGCGTATGGCTGGCTCGATCTAATGACAGATGAAGGGATCGACGAGGAAGCATTGCTCGCCCGTCTGCTGGCGCTTAATCTGGGACGTGCGCAGAATCAACCAGTGGCGCAGTCGCGCTTGATCGCAGAAGACGGGGAGGATGAGGATACCACCGAAGCGTAGCCTGTCCCATTCGTGACGTGGCAAACGTGTTGAATAAATTCAACACCTACGACGGCAAAGGTGTTTAAACACGTTTGCTATCCCAGGCTCTGAATTCATTCAGAGCAACAGGTGATGAAATTTAGCGCTGGCGTACGATTCAGCCGAGAATGCCATTGGCCTGAATAGTTAAGATTTGCTAAAAAACAAAAAAAGAGCCAACCAATGCAAAGCCATTGGCTCTGCGTGGTTTGGACTCCTTCTCTATCAGCGATTCAATTAAAAGGTGGGAGATACTGGACTTGAACCAGTGACCTCTACGATGTCAACGTAGCGCTCTAGCCAACTGAGCTAATCCCCCGAAAACAGGCTCGGATGTCGCTGTAGCAACAGATCCAAGTGTCTTTAACTTAGTGGTCAATTATACTTGAGTCGTATTATCTTGTCAAACAATGCTTTCCATAAACGGCGGCAACGGTCAGTTTGGAAAGATGCCGCCGGTCATGCCGGCATTCATTGCTTGCGCTTCGGCTTGGGTTTCGACCATGTAGCGCAGCATCATATTTTCATGTGCCAGCAAGTTGAGTTCGCCCACCAAAATCTCGGGCACGCCCTGATATTCGAGCAGCTTCTGCTTTTCGGTGGCGGCAACCTGCAACGCAATCGCCACCAGGAAGGCCAACGTCATGGGCTCTTCGGGCAGGCGATCCAGCTTTAGCTCGGCATTATTGGCTTTGGAGAGCAATTCGACATATTGATAAATGCGCGGACGCAGTTTCTGGGCCAACTCAATTGCGGCCTTGGTGCTGCCATTCACCGTGGGCAACGTGCGTACTGTGGCGGTCAGATAACTCTGCTGTGGATCGGCTATCTTCTCGATCTTGAAGCGTTCCATGCCGATGGTGGTAATGTTCATGCAGCCATCGTCCAAGCGCTCGACGCGAATAATCTTGGCCAGCGTGCCAATCGCGTGCGGTAATGCCGCTTCGCCCACTTCTTGGCCTTCCTGAATCAAGACTACGCCAAATGGTAGCCGTTCGGCAATGCAACGATTGATCATTTCGCGGTAGCGCATCTCGAAAATGTGCAATGGCAGTACCATGCCTGGAAATAAGACAACATTCTTTAGCGGAAAAAGTGGAATTTCCATGGTCTCTGTCCGTTGCTGCTCGTGGGCAAACCAATCACTGCTGTGATATTTCCCTGGTCCGTATGCTTGTGACATGCAAAGTCTTCCCTTCAACGTAATTTCAGAACCCCTGCCTGTGGCCGGAGGATCTCCGCCCTACACACAAAGTTATTATACTAGTAGATCCCGGCGTAAATAAGGTACCCTATTTTTACCATGATGTACACGAGTAACGTGCCTGATTAACTGCCGTGGTATCTACGCCCAACTGTACTAGAGATTATTCCGATTTGTTCTTTGGGTGACAAAACAGGGTCTGGTGGTTCTGGTAGGTGCGGTTTGTAACCGCACAAATCTAGCTCCACCCTGATTGTGCTACAAATTCACAAAATCAAATCGGAATAAAGTATACTATAGGACTTACGCAGCTACTCGAGATCAGCATCGCTATCAATGTGGTGGGCATCGGTCAACGCCACTTTCATAAATTCGCGCAAGACGACTGTGGCAAAGGCCCCCTTGGGCAGGGAAAAGTGGAAAACCAACCGGTCATCGCCCTGCTGCTCGATCTGTAAATCGGTTAACAAAAGCCGACCAAAGCGCCGCGTGCCATCGGTTCGCGCCTTTTGCCACACGCCATCGGGCAAATTCGCCTCGGCCAGAATTGCGTTTTCCAGCAAGGCCGCTTCATCCTTGGCCGCCCACATCTTGGCCCCAAACATGGGCGCAGTAAAGGCGATCTCGTGGGCGGCATAGCGAATTTGTTCCGCCGCCAGATCTACCACATCGAACATGCCACCGGTGGCATACTTCTTCGCAACATCGCCCAGTAACAACTGATCGAACGCATCGATTGCCAAGCGGCGCGTCAGATAAAGGTTGCAGAGATAGCTCTGGTAGCTGGAAATCAGAAACTTGCGTAACCAAGGATTGCGCTCGCCATGCGTTCCCTGTAATACCGCTAACCCTTTGCTGACGTTGCTGCCTTCATAGCCAAAGCGCTGCACCCCAAAGAAATTGGGGATGCCCCGTGCCTGTAATTGTGCGGCAATCGTTTGCGCCCTTGTCAACGCTTCCGCCACAGGCAACACCAAATCGGTGACGGTAATTTGAAAGCGATTGCCCAACAAATGGCCCGTCTTTAATTTGTTGCGATGATAGCGTGCCCAGTTGACGGTGACGGGCAACTGTTCGCTAATTTGGGCAACAATGCCAGCGACACCAGCCTCGCCTTGCAGACTGACACCATAGCTGACCGGCAGGCTAAAGGTTTGCGTTGTCCGAGCGTGCTTATCTTTGAGACCGGCATAACCAATCTCATTCGGACGCAGCGCGAGCAAACGTGCCAATGCACCCTGAAATTCCTTGGTTGTGGTCCCACTTTTGGTCACATTGATATAGAGATGCAGACCCTCATCCGCAGGCTCATAAAGCGGCAACTCTTCCACGACAAAGTCGTCGATCGTTGCCCGTAATTGTCCGCCAATCCCTGGTTGCGCTGCTGTGACGTATGGTAGTGTCAGATCTATGGTTGATTCTAGCATGGGCTCTACTTGTGTGAAGGAAGATGGGTTCCAAACCAATGGGATAGGGCCATGGATTGGTCGAAGATTGGTCGAAGATTGCTCGAATTGGGGAGAAGCGCGCTGATTTTTAGGCTACATTCACGCGCCCAGCGCTCAGCTTGATACGCTTACCTGGATAAGGGTGTAGCAATGATCTCTACCATGTTTGGCTCTTTATCGGTAAAATAGATCTGGCTGTAACAAAAAAGCGTGCCGCTTTGGCCGCCATACCGATAGCCCGCACCTTCGATCCAACGCCGCGTGATCTGCGGTGGCAAATAGGCCGGATCGGGCAGCTCTTCGCTGACCGCCAAACGCGCGCCCGGCTTGAGCACGCGGCGCAACTCGCGCAAGACCACCGGCTTGTCCGCCAGTTGTGAAAAGGTAGCAATCACCACGGCCAGATCGACACTGTTGGTTTCGATGGGCAATTGACCGGCCCCACAATGATGGAAATCCACCCGCGCCAGGAGGTTGGCCGTTTGCACCCGCGCTTGCGCCTGTTGTAGCAGCGGGGCTTGCAGCTCCACGGCATGGACATGCCCCTGTTCGCCGACCATCGCGGCCATTTCTAGGGTGAAGGTGCCGGTGCCACAGCCCAGATCCAAGACGGTCATGCCGGGGGTAAAGCCAAAGAGCCCCAGCGTTTCCGATGGATTGCGATATTGCAAACGCCAGGGATGATCTAGCACCTTTGCCCACTGATGCGGCATGGGGCGCGGCTGCTGATAGTTATCAAAACGCAGCTTGACTTGGCTGCCCAGGATCGCGCCTACAGTAAAAAACAACGAGTTGTTGAGTTGTCGCACGTTGTCAGCCTTGCTTTATCTAGAATATCGAGTAGACTGTAATCGAAATTATGCGGGAGTGACAGTAGTAAAGACTTTAGTCATCGTTCAAGAGTAACGATTACGACAACGTTAAATTTCATCACCTGCTCTGAATGAATTCAGAGCCTGGAATAGAAAACGTGTTTAAACACGTTTGCCGTCTCAGATGTTGAATTCATTCAACACGAATTTATCGTTGTCGTACGATTCAGCCGGGAACGCGCCCAGGGGGCTCCCGATCCTGGCGGCAAGCATTGCTACCGCACATTAGTTTTAGATGGCTGGTACTGGTGCCGGTGGAAAACGTACTTGCAGAATGCCATCGACAAAGACCGCGCCGCCCGCATTGCGTTGGGCCAGAATCGCCGGTAGCAAAAGCTCACGTTTGAAATTGCCAATCATAATGAAAAGTTCATCACCGCGTTTGGTCAACTTCACTTTATTCAGTTCCACATGGGGCAAAGGCAATTTTAACACATAATCATCGCCTTCTTCCAGAATCTGTTGGGTCTGTCCAACAAAAAGCACTTTCCCTGGATCAGTGCCGGGGAAAAGTGAAGTGGCCAACAGTTGGAGCTGTTCCACGCCCACCATTTCGCGATCAAACCATGCCGAACGCAAAATCGGCAGCGGATGAAACTCACGCTCAATGTCTGCCAGATAGCGCGTCTGAATTTCTTGCAGATGGCGCAGATAGGCGTCGTCGCTGGGTTGCAAGAGTTGGGTATTGCCAATGCCATCACTGGCAATGCCGGGCAAAATGCGATTGACCACTACCGCATCCACGGGATAGCCATAGAGCGACAGATAGGTGATGGCGCGCGCACCCTCTTTGATCACCATTTTTTCGGGATTGAGCACCACGCGGTAGCTGGTAATCGTCGGATCGACCAGCACTTTCTGGAGTTCTTTCACGCCCGCCACCAAATTGTTCATGCCCGCGAAAATGTCTTTGTCGGGAATGAACTTGCGGATCAAGCCGCCGGCAAGGCCGCCCCAACCCGATAGCCGCCCCACATACCACTGAAAGCTTTCGGGCATGGTCAGCAGGCGCATGGTTTCGCCCGTCGGTGCCGCGTCTACAATCACGCGATCAAACTGGCCTTGCATGGCCTGCTTGTGGATATGCAGCAGGCTGACTACTTCTTCCATGCCGGGGATGATCGCCATTTCTTCGGCGATTGGTTTGCTCATGCCTTGCTTGCGCAGCATCGAGCCGACATATTCCTGCATTTGCCCCCAATGTTCACGAATTTCGTCGAGGACATTGATCTCCTGGGCATATAGGTTGGGGATAATCTCGCGTGGCGCGCCCGTCAAGGTGACATCCAAGCTATCGGCCAGACTGTGCGCGATGTCTGTGCTGACGACCAACGTGCGATAGCCTAACTCGGCACTGCGCAATGCGGACGCCGCGGCAATTGTTGTCTTGCCTACGCCACCTTTGCCTAAATATAGAATAATGCGCACAACTTACCTCTTCATCTCTATAGATATACCGCCATCGCGCATAGATGCCCGTAAATTTTGATCATCTATGGCGTTGTTTGGTATAAAACCCGTAAAAGTCACTGGGATTGTCTATGACTTTTACCTAGTACAGTTGGGCGTAGATACCACGGCAGTCAATCAGGCACGTTACTCGTGTACATCATGGTAAAAATAGGGTAACTATTCAGGCATGACAATCACGTCAATTGCACAATATGCAGTGGGTACAATGTGCGAAACTACAATATATAGATTTTGCATATACTGGCAAACCAAGTTTTGCTCATTATACGAA
>DAOTTR010000600.1:0-2993 GCA_034437715.1 Caldilineaceae bacterium | reverse complement strand
GGTTGAAATGAGCCGATTTCGGCAAAGTCGAGCAAAATTCGGTAAAACCATGCTTATTCTGCATCATTCCTTGAATGCACTTCCCTTTTGCTCACCAATACATGTGGGTAAAGCTAAGTTGGGTACCAGGGAGGGTGCGCGTGCTGGGGACGGCCCAGCGGCTTGATGCCACTACGCTATGTTTTTGGGCCGTCCCCGGCACGCCTTGCCTACTGCCAACTTGTGGGTAAAGGTTAGCCTAATAAGGGAGGGCACCGTGACCGGGTACCCTTTGGGTGCCTCCCCCAGGTTGGGAGGGGGTAACCTGAATCGTTACAAAAATTCTTAATACAAACCGAACGGTGGTTGTGCGGGCAATTGTAAACGACCGTCTTGCAATTGGAAATAAGCTGGATAGGCGGCTTGTTCCTGTGGACAAGCGTCTGGCGCATATTGGCGGCTATTGCCTTCAAAGTAGTCTACCGCCAGATCCAGTTGCGCACACAGGTTGGCGCTATGCACCAACGCCAGACCAGGATTGGTTAAATCCTGGAGTGTCATGAAAAGATTGTGCCCCTTGCCCCAACAATAGGCCAGCAGACTATGGCTCTGCCCTTTACAGGTTTTCAGCGCCAAGCCGGACCAGCCCAATGATTGCAATTGCGCCAGATTTTCGAGGCGATCCAGACTTTCGTCGATGATCACCGGCTTGATCTGGGCGACTTTGTGTAAGGTGAACGCATAGCTGCTGAGATCACGCGCCGTTGGTTGTTCAATATAATCCAACGCCGCTAAGGCCGCTGGATGGTCACGCGCCAGGCGATCGATCATCTCCAGCAAAAAGTCGGGATGAGCACAGGCTTCATTCGGATCCAAAGAGAGATGAATCGCGGTTGGCGATGCGCCAGCCTGCACCGCCGTGCGATACACATCGCTCAGGCGCTGGGCATCGATCCCTGGATCTTGGCCGCGCGATTTGAGCTTGAAACAGGTCAACCCATCGCGCCGGATCCAGTCGGCCAAGTTGGTGGGCAACGTGCCAACGGCTGCTTGGGCCGTTGCTGGGGTCAGGGCATCGCTCACACCGACGACATGCTGCGGGCGCAAGCGCGTGCGGCGCTGACCGAGAAATGTGTCAGGATAGCGGCCAGCAAAATCCGCGCCCAAATATACGCCGAGATCCGCGTTAAGCCACGCTGCACTATAGAAGGCATAGGCCGAACCACCCAATGCGCGCCCCCATGCGTCGTGTACAGCGGCATCGAAGATCGACAGACAATTGAGCGCCGCCAAATAGGGAATGGCCCCCTGCTTGAGGAAAGGCAACGCCGCTTCGACTTGGGCTACCAAGCCCGGCAGCACTGCTTCCAACGCATGGCCCTTCTCCAACGGATCCGCATAAACATCGCCCGTTTGCAGCGAAGCGCCAATCGCCTGACAGAGCGTGCGCATGGCCCGATCCTTCTGCGCGTGATCATAGTCGGGATCGGGGAAGGCCCAAAGATCCGAGAGAAAAATTGCGCCGGTGCCGCGCTGCGGTTTGCCAGCACGCGTCTGCACCTCGATCACAACTTTGGCATAGGTCACTTCGCTGATCGCGCCGCGGCTGAGATGCAGCGGCACGACCAAACGCTCATTGTGAAAGGTCAGTTCCAGCGCGTCTACCCGGAGATCCGATGATTTTGCCATAAGAATTGAGTGCAACTTTATTGTAAGAGCGCCATAATTGGTTGGGGCTGCTCGGTTTCAATCGACTTGAAGCCTTGCAAAATCATCAACGTCGCCAGCAAGCCATCGCGATGGTCGATTGGCATGGGGCGACCTTCCTGCAAAGCGCTGATGAAGTCGCGATTCTCTTCCAGGAAACCGGTTTCGGTATCCTGATAGATGACGGGATCTTTGCCCTTTTCCTGGTAGGTCAAGGTGGTGAGGCGGCTGGACAGGGTGGCCGATCGGTTTTCGGCAAAGACTTGCAAATAAAACTTGCTCACATGCGATGGGCAGTGGGCATCGCCTTGGACAAGGTTGCCGGTGGCGCCGTTGGCAAAGCGATAGACCGCGGCCATATTGTCGATGACGCCGGTCTTTTGATAGTAATTGCTGCCAACCGCATAGACCGAAACTGGATCGCTACCGGCTACATAGCGCATAATGTCACACGAATGCACACCCTGGCTGAGCACATTGCCGCCGCCTTTGATCGGGTCATTGGCCCACATCTCATCGGGCCAGCGGTTGTCCATCATCTGCATGGTCACAACCAGCGGCTGCGGAATCAATTCTTTGACCTTCTGGATCAGCGCGTAATAGCGCATCTTGAAGGCTGTCATCAATTTGACCCCCGTCGCCTCGACAACCTGCCCAATTTCGACACAGGCTTCGGTGGTCAATGCCAGCGGTTTCTCCACCATAATGTGCTTGCCCGCCCGTGCGGCACGAATGCAATACTCGGCATGGGTGTCATGGTGGGTGCAGATGTAAACTACGTTGATCTGCGGATCCGAAAAGATTTTTTCGGGGTCGCTGGTGGCATAGGCGCCCCCAAATTCTTGGCAAAATTGTTCGGCACGTGCGCCATCTACATCACAGAAAGCAGCCATTGTCATGCCGCCCACCGCCTGCACCATTTGGGCATGTACCTTGCCCAATCCCCCACAACCAATCAATGCTGCGCGCAATTCCATCGTCTTTGTCCTCACTGAATTATTGCTGAGTCGTCGCTGACTCGGTCTGTTGCTAAGCGAAACCAAGAAAGTGAATAGAACCACGGATTTCGCTGATTTCACAGATTTTTACCTCTTCATCTGTGAAATTTATCGGGACCGTTAGGTGCCGTGTTTGAGATATTATCTAGTACAGAGCGGCCTAAGGGTCTGTCCAAGAATAACATAGATTATTTTAGACAGATTTACTTGGGTAACATCACGTAAATTCACTATTTTATTTCTGGACAGACCCTAAGGACAGTAGAAAGAATAAAGTATCCAGTAGGGGCGGCTTGCAGTCGCCCGTTC
>DAOTTR010000599.1:0-1980 GCA_034437715.1 Caldilineaceae bacterium | reverse complement strand
ACGGTGAGCGAGACTAGCCTGCGCGATCTCACACAGCTAGAGCGCGGCGAACAGAATCCGTTGCTGATCTTTGCCGTGGCCTATGGCAGCGACGCCGACATCAGCGCGCTCAATACCATTGCGCGCCTCTCCTCGACCAAGGTGATCAGTGGCGACGAGAATGGTATTCGGCAATTGTTTGAGTTACTCAGCAGCTATTTTTAACCGTTCACAGCTCACTGTAGGCATTGTCAGCTTGTTGTCGGGCTTTCTATCAGCCGAATGTCACCAGATAAGCCTCGTTGTCTGGTATGATGAACCTATCTGACACAAAGTGAAATAAGCAGTCGAAACTTACTGCAATTTCATCCGTACAGATATGATAAGAATCGCATCACAGCCGCAGTCAACGGCACTTTATTCATAAATATGAGGAGAAACACACAATGGCATCGCTATTAGAAAAAGTCAGCACACTCATTTCCGCCAATTTGCATTCCATGGTCGATCAGGCGCTTAAGAGCAACAGCCTCGCCGTCATCGATCAGTATATCCGTCAGGTGGAATCGAACCTGAGGGAGTTGGAAGATGCTGCGGCTACGGTGGGTGGCGAAGTCCGCTCCATCAAGCGGCGCTTGGTCGAACATGAGCAGCGTTACTCCGAGATCGACCGAGCGATTGATGCCTTTTTGACTGAAGGTAACGAAGCCGCGGCGATTGCGTCGCAAAGCCAGCTCAATAGTGTGCAGCGCTTGGTCGAAACCTACCAGGAGCAAGTCAAGCGGCAAGATACCGAATTTCAGAATTTGCTCGGTGCCAAGGTCAAGTTGGAAGCGCGCTTGTCCACCATGAAGCAAGAGCGCGAAGAATTGCAGGCCCTGCTCGAATTGGCCAAGAGCAAAGAGACCACAGTCGTTGCCATGAAGAGCTTGGACGATCTCATGGGCTCGGGCGACAGCGACATCAAGCGCATTGCCCAAAGTGTCTATGCTCGCCTGGACAAGGCCAGCGCCGCCAGCGAGATGCGCGCCGCCAGCCTCGACGAGCAGATGGACCAAGTGTTGGAGAGCAGTGCCCTCAGGGGCCAACTGGCCGACCGCAAGAAGAAATTAGGTCTGTCGTAACCAGCGGTTGATTTGGGTAAAACCCTGGACGAGTAGATAGCGGTAGGTCCAGTGAGACAGTGAGACAGTAGGATAGTAGACAGCCACTGACTCACTGTCCTACTGAACGACTGTCTTACTTAGGCCGCTTTGTACTAGTCGTCTGCATATACGAAGTGAAAAATGGTTCGATGAAAAGAACTCGATTAATCTTTATCAGTATTATCGTGGCGGCGGTGCTCATCGTTGGCATATCTCTGTTTTTGAACAGAGGCGTGCCGTCTGACAACACCGCCTTTACGGTTGATCGCCCAGAGGAAGTCACCATTCGGATTGTGACCGCGCTCCCAGTTGAACCGTGGGTGCGTCAAGCCGCCACGGCCTACAACGCCGGTGACAACCGCGTGGATGGCGTACGGGTCCAGGTGGAGATCGTAGCCAGTGATGGCTTAACCGCACTGGGACGCTGGGATCGCAACGAATTTGGGGCGCTGGAAGCCAATGTCGCGCCAGATACGCTCAACGAAGCGGATCAGGCACGGCTGGAAGATTTCCCCACCGCGTGGATACCCGATAGTCGCTATCTGGTCGAGTTAGCCAACGCCTCTTACAAGGAACGCCTGGGACGCGATGTCTTCTTGACCGACGGCGAATATCGTGCCCGCCCTATTGCGATCAGCCTCTTTGCCTGGGGTGTCTACGAGAGTCGCGGCAAGGTGCTGGAAGAAAAGTTTGGCGCAGTCGATTGGAGCGCAATCCATGATGCCGCGATTGCCAAGGGCGGCTGGCCCGAGCTAGGGGGCGACCCACAGTGGGGCTACTTTAAACTGGTGGTGCCCAATCCCAACAAAAATGCCGGCGGTCTGGCGGCCATGATTGCCATGGCGGGTGAATATTA
>DAOTTR010000598.1:0-2071 GCA_034437715.1 Caldilineaceae bacterium | reverse complement strand
TACTTCCGCTCATCTGTGCGATCGGTGGCGGGCGGTGGTTCGTAGGAGAGCGCCGAAATTTCAGCGCGCCATTCTGGCGTCATGGGTACAGTAAGCGCATCCAACGACGCTTCTAACTGGGCCACACTGCGCGCCCCAATGATCGGCGCGGTGATTGCCGGATGATGCATTACCCAGGCAATGGCCAGGGTAGCCGGGTGGATGTTGCGCGCCTTGGCATAGGTGGTAAATCGTTCGGCCACTTCGTAATAGAGCTCTTCGCCATAGCGTTTGGCGTACATGGCATTTTCTGTTAGGCGGCTGCCACTCGGCTTGCTGGCCGTGCTATATTTGCCACTGAGCAAACCGCCACCCATGGGGCTATAGGGAATCACGCCCACTTGTTCGGAGAGCGCGAAGGGCAAAATTTCTACCTCGGCCTGGCGCTTGGTCAGGTTATACATGGGCTGGATACACTCGAAACGGGCCAGACTATTGCGTGCCGAAATGCCATGCGCTTTGGCGATCTGCCAGGCCGACCAGTTGCTCACGCCAGGATAGAGCACCTTACCCTGTTGTACCAAGTCATCCAGGGCGCGCAGGGTCTCATCCATGGGTGTATCTTGATCAAAGTGATGGACAAAAAGCACATCCAGGCGATCCGTCTGCAAGCGGCGCAAACTGGCTTCAACTTGTAGAAAGATATGGCGGCGTGAGAGACCGCGGTCGTTGACCCCTTTGCCCATGGGCGAACAGACCTTGGAGGTAATGACCAGTTCATCGCGCTCGGCGGCCATCAATTTGCCCAGCATTTCTTCGGCGCGCCCATTGGTATAGCTGTTGGCACAATCGAAAAAGTTGATGCCGAGATCGCGGCAACGCTTGAAGAGTGCAGCCGAGGTCGCTTCGTCGGCTTCGTTGCCAAAGGACATCGTGCCAAAGCACAGGCGCGACACTTTGACGCCGGTGCGCCCGAGAATTTTATAATCCATGCGGTGTGTTTCTCCTCATCCTTATTTGTGGTCGGCCTGTTTGTGATCGGCCATTTTCAACTTGGTGGGATATTATTATAGGATTGATTAAACGGATCGACAACTTTCTCAATCATACGTCCAGCACGTTGGCGTGATATGGAGCTTGACATGGAACTTGACCAGGCACGACTGACCACCGAGCTAGCGGCCTGCGCGATCGGGCACACCTTTTTTCATTATGCAAGCATCCCCAGCACCATGCCGATTGCCCAGGAATTGGTCCGCGATCCGGCAATCCGCAGCGGCACACTAGTGATTGCCGAAGAGCAGACGGCGGGGCGAGGGCGGCAACAACGCCGTTGGGAAACCCCCGCTAGCCAAGCGCTCTTGGTTAGCTATCTGTTTAAAGCGCCGTTTCCCGTCGCACCTGGGTTATTTCCCATGCTGGCTGGGTTGGCAATGGTGCGCGGTATGGCCGCCTATCTGCCGCCCCTTGCCCCCTACCTGGGCCTTAAATGGCCGAATGATATCCTGCTCGGTACCAGTATGGACGATGCTAGCAAGGCAGGCGGGATTTTGAGCGAAAGCGTCTACCAAGGCAGTGAAGCGGTTGCGATCATTGCCGGCTGTGGGCTGAATGTGTTGCAAGCGCGCGCGGTTTTGCCCGAAACGCCGCCCGGCGCGCCTGATCCCACCAGTATCCAGCACTTTCTACAAGCGCGTCCAGCACTGGCGGCTAGCTGCCCGCCGCTGGATCGGACGGCGCTCTTGATCCATATCTGCCGTCAGTGGTCCCAACTGTACACCGATCCACAACTTACATCGGCGCTGCTGCTTCAACAATGGTCGGCCCAGTTGTGGACGCTGGGACAAGCGGTCGTGGTACAGACTACCAACGCCCAGGGCGTGCCGATCCAGATTACGGGCAAGGCGACCGGCGTGTTGGACGATGGACAGTTGATCGTCGAAAGTGCAACCGGCGAACGCCATCACTTTGCGGCGGGTGATGTCTCTGTGCGTACAATCGCCAACGACTAATGGCGAATGGTCAATGACAAAAGGCCTATGCCCAATCCTAGCCTGTATGGATTTGATTACAGACCTAGAAGCTATTATAC
>DAOTTR010000597.1:0-2309 GCA_034437715.1 Caldilineaceae bacterium | reverse complement strand
AACCCTACCAATACAAAGATAAAGGCCAGCGAGCAGCCGAGACCATTCCATTGAGATCGACGCCTTGCTTTCGCCGGTTGGTCAGGCACTTGGTTCGGCGATTTGTTCTGTAGTGGCGAATTCTGCGTGTCGTTCATTACTATCTCCTAAATGGGGATCATGGCGCGGCAAAGGGTTTTTGCCCTGCCACTGCCAGATGAATACCAGGATCCAGCCCCCGCCGATTGCCAACCAAAGCGCCAGATCGAGCCAATGCAGATGCACCCCCGCCGGATAAAACGCCGGCACAATCAACCAAAACAGATCGAGCACACGCACC
Source organism: Caldilineaceae bacterium (assembly GCA_034437715.1). Classification (GTDB taxonomy): domain Bacteria; phylum Chloroflexota; class Anaerolineae; order Caldilineales; family Caldilineaceae; genus JAHBVH01. The sequence goes on along the minus strand of DAOTTR010000597.1, from coordinate 1,990 downwards.
AGGAAAACAAAGACAGCCAACCCCATCAGCCAGGACACATTGCGCTTGATCTTGCGCGAGAGGAGCAGCACAAAGGGCAGCACAAAATGAGCGCCAATCAAGACCAGGCCAACGGTCTGCCAGCCCCCTTGCATGCGGTGATAGTACCAGATCGCCTCTTCGGGAATATCGGCAGACCAGATGATGAGAAATTGCGAATAAGAAAAATAGGCCCAAATCATCACAAAGCCAAGCAGAAAATTGCCCAGATCATTAAACGATTTGACCCACTCTTCGGTCGTGCCCATCTCTTTCGCCAGCAGACTCAGCCCGATGATCGCCAACGACAATCCAGCCAGGGCTTGGCCGGCAATAAACGATAGACCGTAAATCGAAGAAAACCATTCTGGTTCGAGCGACATCAGCCAATCGTACCCCGCAAAGGTGGCGGTGAGCATATACAGGATCATGCCGATGGCACTCAAGCGGCGCAACCACTTGGCAAACTTGGCATCGCCCGTGCGATCCTGGGCCAGCGACCAGCGATTGAGCAGCCATGCCAACAGCAGCCAGACAACAAAATAAAAGGCGCTGCGGCCCAAGAAAAAGGGCACATTCAGCCAAGCAGTTTTCTGTTGCAGCAATTCACTCTGCGCCACATGCGCCCCATCCGTCCACGGATAGAGCGTATTCAAACCCAAAATCAGCGGGACAAACAGCAACGCCATCAAGGGCAACATCATCGCGCCAGTTTCCATCAGGCGGCGGATGAGGGCGCTCCAGCGGCCACCCACCAAATGATGCAGCATCACCAATCCCAAGCAGCCCAGCCCGACTTCCACCCAAAATGTATAGGCCAGCAAATACGACTGCCAAAATTGTGGTTGATCCAGCCAGAAGCCAACCAAGGCGAAGAGCAAGCCCACCAGGCCCAACCAGATAGCTGGCCATTGCAGGCGCTTGAAGGAGATTGTCGTGTTGCCTTGTGCGTTCATCAAGAATTACCCTCTCGCTTTCCAGCTACGACCTTAATTGGTAATCGTATCCGTTTGCTCCAACTGTGGCAGTTCGTCCGCCGACAATTGAGCAGCGTCTGCATTCTGGCTCAGTTGCAGCGCCCAGATATAGGCAATGATCGCCCAGCGATCCGCTGGGCGAATACGCGCTGCGTAACCGGGCATCACGCGTGTGCCATTGGTGATAATCGTAAAATACGAACCGGGTGGTTCGGCGCGCAAATCCGCATCGTGCAAGGAAGGCGGTACCGGCATCCCATACTCGGTCACGACGCCCTGGCCATCCCCCACTAAGCCATGACAGGGCGTGCAAAAAATGTCATAGCGCTCCTGTCCGCGCACCAACACAGCCAAGGTGACAGTGAAGGGAAAGGTCGCTGCCGGTTGCCCATCCACCCGCCCCAGATATAGATGATCATCCAGTTGCAATTGACCGCGCGCTACGGTATCGGCCACACGTGGCCGCGCCGCCATGCCATCGGTGAAGAAGGCACTCGCTTCCAAGGATTCATAACGCGGTTGGTCGCGCATATCAAGTGTGCAGCTGGCAGTTAGTGCCAGACAGCAAAACAACCCCATCAGGATAGCTACGCGAAGTTCAGTAGAAATATTCATTGCCGGACGGATCCTCAAGCAAGGCGCTTTTCATAGAAGAGACTGAGCGGATCGAGTTGATAGGTCCCAAAAGGGGGAATTGGTTGAAAGCCAAAGCGCTCGTATAAGCCAATCGCTTCGGTTTGGTAGATGCCTGTCTCCAAACGCAGCAGCGCCGCGCCCTGTTGCTGGGCATACTCAGCAAGTTGGTGCAGCATCAACTTGGCCAAGCCCAAGCCACGAAAGGTGGGCCGGATATACATACGTTTCACTTCGCCATAGTCGCTGTCATACAATTTCACGCCACCACAACCAGCCGGCAGATCAGCATGCCGAATCACAAAAAAAGCCACCTTCTCCTCGATTAGTCTTGCCACGCTCAGGCCATGCCGACTTTCTGA
>DAOTTR010000596.1:0-4003 GCA_034437715.1 Caldilineaceae bacterium | reverse complement strand
GCGCGTTTGCTCAACCCCGGCGATGAAATGATGGTTTTGCACGGAGCAGCGTGCAATGATCACATAACGTGGCGCCAAATTGCCGCAACCAATGATCTGGTGGGCTGGACGGGTGAAGGAGACATCGGCCATTACTGGTTAGAACCCGTTGTGATTGGCCACGACACACAGCCAGCGGGGCACTATTACAAAGTGCAGGCGGGTGACACGCTGCACAAAATCGCAACGCATTTTGGTAAAAGTCTTGAGCAGGTGGTAGCCGCCAATCCAGGCATCACCAATCCTGCGCAGATTGAGATTGACCAGCGCGTGTGGATTCCAGGGTAGGATGGCTAGGATGGATAACCAATCGTCAGGATCACAACATCAGGATCAGCGCGTTGTCCTTGTCACCGGCGGAACGCGCGGTTTGGGCAAAGCCATTGGGCTGGCCTTTGCCCAAACCGGCGCCACCGTCTTCCTCACCCATCGCTGAGGCAGCGTGGATGAGGAGGATCTGCGCGCTGAGTTTACGGCAGCAGGCGTTGCTGCGCCCCACATCATCGAAAGCGATGTCAGCGATGCAGAGGCAACCCAGGCACTGATGCAGACGATTAAGACGCAGACCAACCGGCTGGATATCGTCATCAGCAACGTGGCTTTTTCCAAAACCGTACAAAGTCTGGCTGACCTCAACCGGCGCGCCATGGAACGTTCGCTCGACTATTCGGCTTGGCCGGTGGTGGACTTGGTGCAAGCTGCTCATGCTGTCTTTGGTCGCTTCCCCCGCTATGTGATTGGCATTTCCAGCGATGGTGGCGAAGTTTGTCATCCAGCCTACGACCTGGCGGGTGTCTCCAAAGCCGTGCTGGAAACCCTCTGCCGCTATCTAGCCTTGCGGCTGAAAACCGAAGGCACACGCGTCAATGCATTGCGACCCGGTTTTCTGGACACAGCCAGTGCGCGCAGCACCTTTGGCGAAGCGGCCCTGGCTGCCATCCAGGCGCGCAGCCCGGCGTTGTTGCTCGATCCAACCGCCGTTGCCAACGTCTGTCTGGCCCTTTGCTCTGGACTGATGGACGCCGTTACCGGCCAGGTGATCGTTGTCGATGAAGGATGGTCGCTAGTCAGCCCATTGGCGCATATCACCGGCGAAGGGCTACCGGGCCCATTCGCTCAGTAATGATGCTATTTTATTTTGTGGAGAATAAAAATGACACGCAATGAAGTATTCGAAGTCGTCAAAGCCCAAATCTATCGCGTCGCCTCCCACCTACGGGGGAAAGAAATTCAGGAGACCGACAATCTCACCGACTTGGGGGCTGATTCGCTCGACATCGTGGAGGTGGTTTCCGGCTCGATGAAACAACTCAACATCAAAGTGCCACGTACTCGGCTTTCGATGGTGGATGAAGTTTCTGACCTGCTTGATCTCTTTGAGGAAGCGGTTGCCACCAAACAAACAGTTCAGCCATAGTCAGGAGATGAGAGGCGATGACTACAAATGATGAACGCCGCGTTGCCATTACTGGCATGGGGATTATTTCGCCAATCGGTGAAAATCTGGCTGACTATTTGGCCGCTTTACGCCAGGGTTGTTCAGGCATTACCCGTTGGAAGCAGCTTGACGAGCGCTGTTATTCGCGCATCGGTGGCGATCTGAGCGATTTTGACTTGGCTGCCCACCTGGAGCACGTGGGCATACACTATCCAGAAGCACTGGTGCAGATGGCGCGCAAACTACTGCGCGCCACGCCGCTCTCCGGTCGCCTGACTACCGCGGCCGCGCTACAAGCCTTTGTCCACGCTGGGCTGCACGAGACGCCAGTTGCACCGGCGCGCATCGGCCATATTCTGGCCGGCCATAACTTAAATGGGCCTTACATTCACGACAATGCGATGACTTATCGTGAGGAACCCGAATTTATTGACCCACTCTATGGCGTCATGTATTTGGATACCGATGTGTTGGCGGTGATCGCGCAGTTGTTAAACCTGCGCGGCCCCTGCTTTAGTGTGGGCGGCGCCTGCGCCAGTGGCAATCTGGCTCTGCTGGCCAGTCTTGACCTGTTGCGCGCCGGCCGGGCCGACGCGCTCGTCGTCTCCGGTGCAGCCAGCCCGTTGGGTTTCGTCACACGGCAGGCCTGGTCACTGATCGACGCGCTCTCGATCCGGTCGTTCAATGATACACCAACGCAGGCCAGCCGGCCGTTTGATGCTCGTCGCGAGGGTTTTGTGCCCAGCGAGGGCGCGGCGGTAGTCGTGTTAGAAACCTTTGCCAGCGCCCAGCGCCGGGGTGCGCCCATCCACGCCGAATTGATGGGCGCGGCGTCCACCTCGAACGCCTCGCGCACCACCAAACCCGACTTAGAAGCGCAGGTGCGGGTGATGGGCGATGCCTTACGGGATGCCGGCCTTGTGCCTGAACAAGTAGACTACATCAACGCCCATGCCACCTCCACACCGCTCGGTGATGCGGTGGAGGTGCAGGCGATCAAGCAGCTTTTTGGCGCGCACGCCTATGCCATTCCGGTTAATGCGACCAAGTCGTTGGTGGGCCATTGCCTCACTTCCGCCGCGATTGTAGAGTTGGTGGCAACTGTGTTGCAGATACAGCACAACTTTGTCCACCCCACGATTAACCAGACCGTTGCTGACCCTGAATTGGATCTGGATTTTGTCCCCAACCAGGCGCGCCCACATCAGATACAAGTTGCGTTGTCGAATGCGTTTGGTTTTGGCGGCTTGAATGCCTGTGTTGTGGTCGGAGCCAACCCTTACCCACAGTAAATCAGCGAAAAGGATAAAGATCAATGTTGGGACAACAACAACCGACCGTTATGGAAATGGATCAGATCAGTGCGGCGACGCCCTTTCAACTACCGGCCCCGATTTGGCCAGTTGCGCAAATGAAAGCGGACGGCAACTACTTTTTTCAGGAAGTGATTGAAGAGCTGCGTGGCGCGCGCGTCGTCGTGCGTGGACGCGGTGAAATGCTTATGCTCAGTTCGTACTCGTATCTGGGGCTCTTGCGCCATCCAGAGGTTGAACACGCAGCCAGGCAGGCGATAAACGACTTTAGTACCGGTGTCCATGGTGTAAGGTTATTGGCGGGAACAACCTCGCTGCATGTTGAACTGGAACGCGCCATCGCTGATTTTAAGCACACCGAAGCTGCGGTTGTTTTTAGCAGTGGCTATGTGACCAATCTGACCGCAATTTCTGCGCTCGTCGGCCCCGATGATTATGTGATCTGCGACAAGTTGAACCATGCCAGTATCGTGGACGGTTGCAAACTCTCGGGTGCGGAACTGTTACGTTTTGCCCACAACGATATCGCCGACCTGGCGCACCGGTTAGCTGCGCTGCCATCCACAGCTAACAAATTGGTGGTAGCGGATGCTGTTTTTAGCATGGATGGTGACATCTTTGATCTGCCCACGGCGGTGGAAGTCTGTCGCCGCTATGGGGCCTATCTGATGATCGACGAGGCGCATTCACTAGGTATCCTGGGGCAAACTGGACGCGGCATCGAGGAGCACTTTGGCCTGGATGCCAGCAGCGTCGATGTTAAAATGGGAACATTAAGCAAGACCATCCCCAGCGTGGGTGGCTATATTGCTGGTTCGCACCGGCTAATTGAATTATTGAAACACAACGGGCGTGGCTTTGTCTATTCTGGTGCGTTGCCCCCGGCACAGGTGGCAGCCGCCCACGCCGCGTTCGCGATCTTAGCGCGTGAGCCGTGGCGGGCGCAGCAACTGCGTGAGAAGACTGATTACTTTCGCACGGCCCTGCAGCAGATGGGTTTTAACACGTTGGATTCACAGACGCCGATCGTGCCTGTGATCTGCGGGGCGAATGACCATGCCTGGCGGATGGCAAAACGCTGTCAGGATCAGGGGCTGTTTGTGCAGGGCATTCCGTCGCCAGTGGTCCCTAACGGCAGCGCACGCCTGCGCTGCATTGTGACCGCTGATCACACACTAGCGGATCTTGACGAGGCGTTGCGCGTAATCGGCGC
>DAOTTR010000595.1:0-3231 GCA_034437715.1 Caldilineaceae bacterium | reverse complement strand
TGGGCGATTTGTATCGGCAGGTCGAGCTACAACGCTATGCGCTCAAGGCCTATAAGGCTGGGCTGGACTTGCTAGACACTGGGCCGGATGATCCGGCGACGCGCGCGGCGGCCGAGTTCGGCAGTGGGCAGGCCGAATACAGCCGCTTGCGCTACACCCAAGCCGAACCCTATTTCACCCGCGCGGTTACACTTTATGTCGCGATGCCAGTGCAAGAAGAATATGCCGCCGCCGAGTACGCGCTGGGCTACATCAGCGCGGTTGACAAAAAACGTGACAAGGCGGAACAGCACTATCGCAAAGCAGTTGAACTGTACGAAACGTTGGGCTTGATTGAGCAATCAGAAGATGTGCAGGATGCATTGACGAAGTTGTAGGAACAGTTGCAACCATAACTATACATAACACAGAGGCGGCGATGATACCACTGGGCGGTATTTACATTGGCAAGAGATTATCAAGGAGGAAATGAACCATGAACAGTCGATCAATGAACAAATTTTATGGCTGGTTGCTGATCGTGCTTTTGGCCCTGATTGGCCCGACACAACCCTTGGTTGCGGCACCGCTCCGCCAGGATCAAGCAGCCAAACGCGCGGCGGACGCATTGATGGCGGAAGGGACGACCCTCTTTCAGCAGCAGCGCTTGGATGCGGCGCTGACAAAGTTAGAGGCGGCCTGCCCCTTGTACCAGCAAGCAGGTTTACAAACAGAAGAAGCGCGCTGTTGGCAGGCGGTGGGTCAAACTAAGTTGAACCTGGGCGATCCGACAGGCGCACTCACCGCGTATCAGACGAGCGTTGCGTTTTGGCAATCCCTGGGCGATCACTTCTGGGAAGTCGTTACGCTGAGCCAGATTGCCGGCATTTTGCACCACACAAATCAATACGATGCCGCTGAGCAGGTGTACAAACAGTTGCCGGCATTGCTGGACAGCGTCTTGGCTGACGCCAACCGTCCGCTCTTGCCAGAAGAGAAAGCCGGTTTGGGCAACATCTACAACAACATGGCGCTTTTCTACTCGATCACCGGGCAGTATGCAGTTGCCTTTGACCTCTACGAACAGGCGTTGGCGATTCATGCTGAATTGGATAATTATGGCGCAATCGCTGCCACGATCGACAACCAGGGCACAATCTTCGCCAAGCTGGGTTATTACCGCCAAGCGCTGGACCTTTATGATTTGGCACTGCGCTTTGCCCAGCAATTGTACGAAGCGCAGTTGGGTGAAGCCGCGGCGGTTGCCACCATCCAGAGCAACATGGGCGTTGCCTATGCTGGGATCGGTGACTATCAACAGGCGCTGAAATTGTATCAGGAAGCGTCGAAACTAGCGCAGCAAGCCGATGATCCAGAAGGGGAAGAAGCCAACTTGCTCAACCAAGGGCTGGCCTTCAACGCACTGGGGCAAAAATTGCAGGCGTTGGCTGCCTTTACACAAGCCCTGTCAATTGCCCAGGACATCGATGATTGGCAGGGGGAAGCGGCGGCGTTTAACAACCTGGCGGATATGAACGCCAAGGGTGGGGAATACGAGACTGCGTTGGAACTTTATCAACAGGCATTGGAGGTTGCCGAACAAGCACATGATCAGCGGGGCGCAGGGATTGCCTACAGCAACATCGGCCAGAGCTTGCTCGCCTTGCAGCGCTACGACGAAGCGTTAGAACATTTCGAGCAAGCGTTGGCGATTGCCCAACAACCCCAACAATTGGGCAATCGCGAAGTGAGCAATCGCGAAGGTGAAGCGGTTGCATTGAATAACCTGGGTCACTTCCATTATGACCGTCAAGCCTATCGCCAAGCGCTTGACTACTTCCAGCAGGCGCTCAAATTGGCGCAGCAGCACCATTTAAGCTTGAATGAAGGCGTGGCCCAGAGCAATATCGCGCAGGTGCAAAAGGCCCAAGGCCAAGCTAGCGCCGCCATTGCCTCGCTGCAAAAGGCGATAGTCGCCTTCGAGTCGATCCAGAGCCAATTAACCGTGGAATCGTTGCTGGCTGGCTATGCGGCACAACAAACCACGTCCTATCAACAACTCGTGGCCTGGTTGTGGGAGGATAAGAAATATACTGCCGCATTTGATTATGCCGAACGCGCACGGGCGCAGGCTTTTCTAAATCAGCTGCGCGGCCAGGGCATTGATCTCTACACCGAGACAACTTCGCCCTTGATCCAAGAAGAGCGCGCCTTGCTGCGCAAGATCACTGGTTTGCAGATCGAGCGAGCTGCAGCAAGCGAGCAACAAACTCAGGATCAAGCATTACTCAATCGGCTGACCAATGATATTGAGCAGGCGCAAACGGAATACGCTGCTCTGCTAACGCGCATCAAGCTCGCCGCCCCGGAACATGCCACTTTGCTCAGCGTTACCCCCTCTATCACTTTGCCGCAGGTGCGCGACCAAGTGTTGGATGCCCAGACTACGCTGGTCGAGTATTTTGTGACCGATGAACACACCTTTGCTTGGGTAGTGGACCGCCAGGGGATCCATATGGCAAAGCTAAACATCACAGCGGGCGAGTTACGGACACAGATTGACAAGCTGCGCCCGGAGGTGAAGGATACCGAGGAAGCTAACGCCGTCGCCGGCGCGCTCTACGATGTTTTGGTGGCACCCCTTGCCGCCTACCTTGAGCAGCCAAACCTGACTATCGTCGCGCATGGCCCGTTGCACTACCTGCCCTTTGCTGCCCTGTGGAATGCGGAGAGGGCGCATTACTTGATTGAGGACTACACCCTCACCTTTGCGCCGAGCGCCAGCGCCTTGCCGCTGATCTATGCCAAACGTAACCCCAATGAGGGTCGACTGTTGGCACTGGGCAACCCCAACAACGATCTATTGGACGCCGAACGTGAAGTGCAAGCCATTGCTCGCTTGTACGGCGTACAGCCAGCCGTACGTAAGGCGGCTAGCGAGGGGCAGATCTATGCCAATGCTGGGCAGGTTGATATTTTGCATCTTTCGGCACATGGCGATCTAAACAAACATAATCCGCTTTTCAGCGCCATTGAACTGGCGGCGGATGAAGGACAGGATGGCAACCTGGAAGTGCATGAAATTTACGGGTTGAACCTGACTGGTGTGAACCTAGTGACGCTTTCGGCCTGCGAGACAGCGCTGGGCGAGCAGAGCCAAGGTGACGAACTGGTGGGCTTGACGCGGGCGTTTCTCTACGCCGGCGCGCCGTCAGTGATTACCACACTCTGGTCGGTGCAGGCCGATACGAC
>DAOTTR010000594.1:0-2385 GCA_034437715.1 Caldilineaceae bacterium | reverse complement strand
CATTGCAAAGAAATAAGTATCCAGTAGGGGCGGCTTGCCGCCGCCCGTTCGCAGCGAGCCAAACGCGGGGCGGCGGCGCGGCCGCCCCTACGCATGATTTTGTTGGGCAAGCGCTGGATCCTTATTGCTTTGAAAGCACATAAGATCATGTAGTAAACAGGGAGGAAAGTAGGTACCTATTTGTTACGCTACTTTCCTCCCGCCATCTTACAGGTTTACCGACAGAAATCATGCTCAAATATCTATTCCAGCGGCTGCTGCTCGCCATTATTACGATCTTTGGCGTCACCTTGGTTATCTTTGTCACCATGCGTATCTTGCCGGGTGACCCATTGGCGATGATCTATGGCGAAGGCCAAGGGATTCACATTCTCACCGATGCCGAGGTGGCAACGGTGCGTGCCAGCCTGGGGCTGGATAAACCCCTCCACTTGCAATATCTGAGTTGGATGGCGGATGTCTTTCGCGGCGACATGGGTCATTCCTTCTGGGTGGACACGCCGATCAGTGCCACGATCTTGCGGCGCGGACCCATCACCGCCGAGATTGCGCTGATCGCAATCGTACTCGCTTGGTTGATCGGCGTGCCCATCGGCGTGATTAGCGCCATGCGTCGCGAATCGCGCATTGATTACATATTGCGGTTGCTGGTCACCCTGTTTATGGCCATTCCCAGCTTCTGGCTTGGGTTGACGATGATTCTCTTCACGGTGTTGGTCTTCAACTGGCGGCCTTCGATCACAATTGTCCAACTTTGGGAAGATCCCGCCCGCAATCTCAGCATGGTAATCGGACCAGCGGTGGCGATTGGGCTTGGCTTGGCCGCCATCATTGCGCGTATGACGCGCACGACGGTGCTCGAAGTGCTGCGCGAAGATTATGTGCGCACGGCCAAAGCCAAAGGGCTAGGACAACGCATGACGATCATGCGCCATGTGCTGAAAAATGCCATGTTGCCGGTGATCACCGTTTCGGGTCTGTCGTTGGCGGGTTTGTTGGGCGGCTCGGTGGCCGTCGAACGCGCTTTTGGCTTTCCGGGCCTGGGCTCGGCATTGGCGCAAGGCGCGGTTGAACGCGACTGGATGATGGTACAAAATCTGACGCTGCTCTTTGCCGTGACCTTTGTCTTTATTAATCTGACAATTGATTTGCTCTATGCGTGGATCGATCCACGCATACGTTATGAATAAAAAATTATGAGTACATCTGGCATTGCCACCCTTACGCCCAAAGTTCCTGAACAGCGGCTGGAGATCAACGACAGTTTCGCAACAAGAGTGCGCCGCTTTGCCAAAACATCGCCCATCGGTGCGGTGGCCGCTGTGATATTGATCATCCTCTTCCTGATTGCAATTTTTGCCAACCAAGTCGCCCCATACTTGCCCATGGAGGCAGATTTCAAAGCGTTGCGCCATCCGCCCTCGGCAGCACACTGGTTTGGCACTGACAATTTGGGGCGTGATGTGCTCAGCCGGTTGATTCACGGCGCACGCCTATCGCTCTTTGTCGCTACGGTCTCCACGGTGCTCAGCAAATTGATCGGCGTGTCATGGGGCATTCTCACCGCCTATGTCGGTGGGAAGTTTGATCTGATCAGCCAGCGCATTGTGGATGTATTGCTGGCCTTTCCGGGGATCATTCTGTCCATGCTGCTGCTGGCCGCGCTGGGCGGCGGCATTGGCACCGTAATCATTGCGATCACCATCTTGGGCGTCGCTGGAACGGTGCGCGTGATCCGCTCGGTGGTGCTTACGATCAAAGAGATGGCCTATGTCGAGGCCGCCCATTCGATTGGCGTGCCCAACCTGCGCATCATGGTGCAACATGTGGCCCCCCAATGCATTGCCCCGGCATTGGTGTTGTTCAGTGCGTCACTGGGCAGCGCGATCTTTGCCGAAGCCGCGCTGAGTTTTCTGGGGCTGGGCATTCCGCAACCCGCACCCAGTTGGGGCAACATGCTCGGCGGTATCCTCGCCGATCAATTTCGCCCTAAGTGGTGGCTGGTGCTCTTTCCCGGTGTGACGATCAGTCTGTGTGTGCTCTCCTTTAACCTGGTCGGCGATGCCCTGCGCGATTATCTAGATCCCAAACTGCGCGGCCGCTTAGAGTAGATCATAGGCCCGTGGTTAACAAGTTTACGGGGATGGCCAAGAGCGCTAGGCAAAGTGCGAAAATTACTGGTATTATCCACCATTAGCCAAAAAAAGTGGCGTTTAGTTGGGCTAACGGGTCACCATTGGGGTTTGTTTAACAAATCAGCTAAGCTTATAACTTTAGTTTCCGGTAAAAATCGAGTCAAAAAAGTCAAGAAATGACAAAAAGCGGTTAGTCGTTCACAATGGTGAGGTACCGATCAAAATACCTACCTAGGAGTGAACGATGCTA
>DAOTTR010000593.1:0-1690 GCA_034437715.1 Caldilineaceae bacterium | reverse complement strand
CATTGCAAAGAATAAAGTATGCAGTAGGGGCGGCTTGCAGCCGCCCGTTCGCAGCGAGCCAAACGCGGGGCGGCTGCGCGGCCGCCCCTACGCATGATTTTGTTGGGCAAGCGCTGGATACTTATTTCTTTGAAAGCGCCCTATTTAGCCAGTGTACAAAATATCAAAATCAGCGCTTGCGCCGGTGCAAGATTACAGTCGCACCCAGCCCAAAGACGATCCCCCAGAAGGCCGCACCAATACCGAAGAGGGTGAGCCCCGATGCCGTCACCAGAAAGGTGACCAGGGCCGCGTCGCGGTGAGTTTCGTCGCGCAGCGCGGCAGCAAGGCCACTGCCAATTGTGCCGAGCAGGCCCAATCCAGCCAGGGCGGCGACCATCTCTTTGGGAAACATGGCAAAGAGGGCCGTGAAGGTCGCGCCAAACAAGCCGATTAGGATATAGAATACCCCGGCGGCAGCCGCCGCAATATAGCGCTTGGCTGGATCTTCATGCGCATCGCGGCCCATGGTAATAGCCGCGGTGATGGCGGCAAGATTCACGGTGAATGCACCAAAGGGTGCCAGTAGAAAGGCCGCAATGCCCGTCCAGGTGATCAGCGGCGAAATGGGCGGCGTATAGCCAGAGGCGCGAATGACCGCTACCCCTGGAATATTCTGCGAGGCCATGGTCACGACGAAGAGCGGTAGCGCCACACTCGCCAATGCCGCCAGCGAGAATTGGGGCGTGGTAAAGACGGGCCGCGCCAGTTCGAGGCGTAGCGTGCTCAGGTGCAGTTGTCCCTGGCCCGTCACCACCAGGATGCCGACAAGCAACACCGTTGGGATCGCATAGCGCGGCCAGACGCGGCGGGCGATGAGATAGACAACGAACATGCACAGAACCAGCGTCAACTGTGTTTGCAGCGCCGAAAACGCACCCAGGCCGAAGCGCAGCAGCACACCCGCCAGCATCGCCGCGCCGAGTGTATGTGGAATCCGCTGCATGGCGCGCTCGAACCAACCGGTGATGCCCACGGCGACGATCAAGAGGGCACAGACCATGAACGCCCCAATCGCTTGCGGCATGGAAACACCCGCCACACTCGTCACCAACATGGCCGCGCCGGGTGTTGACCAAGCCGTTAGCACCGGAATGCGATACCAGAGCGACAGGGCAATCGAGGTCATGCCCATGGCAATGCCCAGCGCCAACATCCACGACGCGATCTCGGCAGGGGTCGCGCCCAGGGCCTGCGCGGCTTGAAAGACAATCACTGCCGAACTGGTGAACGCGACCAGCACTGCAATAAAACCGGCGACAATCGCCGAGAAGGAGAGGTCCCTCAGCGTGCGCATAGGTCTCCTGACAACGGATTTTGTTTGCTCTGCATGGTGTTTCCTTAGTATAAGCGAAATTGCGATGGATTCCATGTAGGTCACGTTTGTAACGTGACAATCTGCCTGCAACACCGCTCTAGCATAGCCTTACGCCACGATGCTTGTCCGGTTACAAACCGGCTATGCTGCATCGAATGAGCCTGTCACGTTACAAACGTGACCTACAATCGCAGCCTACTCTCTTAGGCCATATCAAAGAAATAAGTATGCAGTAGGGGCGGCTTGCCGCCGCCCGTTCGCAGCGAGCCAAACGCGGGGCGGCTGCGCGGCCGCCCCTACGCATGATTTTGTTGGGCAAGCGCTGGATACTTA
>DAOTTR010000592.1:0-2595 GCA_034437715.1 Caldilineaceae bacterium | reverse complement strand
TGCGGTTACAAACCGCACCTACCAGAACCACCACACCCTGTTTGTTTTGTCGCCCAAAGAACAAATCGGCATAATCTCTGATGATTACGCGCAGTATTTCATGGTCACAACTTGGGTTAATTATGTAATATTTTCTGCTTGTGCATCATTTGCGCCAGTATACCACATGATTCGGAAAAATGACCTAGTAGATCCCGGCGTAAATAAGGTACCCTATTTTTACCATGATGTACACGAGTAACGTGCCTGATTAACGGCCGTGGTATCTACGCCCAACTGTACTAGTGGGCCAACGGATAGATGGCATAGAGCGAGACGCGAGACACTCGTGTCTGATGTCTCGTGTCTCCTCACCCGTACCTTGTGACTATTCGACCGTTACACTTTTGGCAAGGTTGCGCGGTTGGTCAACATCGGCACCGCGGCGGACGGCCATTTCGTAGGCGAGAATTTGCAGGGGCATGACCGCCAGGATCGGCGTGAGCAGTTCATGGATTTTGGGGATCGGCATGACCGCGTCGGCTTTCTGGTGGATATACTCGTCATCGGCGTGGGCCACCGCCAACACCAGGCCGGCGCGCGCCTTGACCTGCTCGATCTGGCTGACCATCTTGTCATAGACACTGTCGCGCGGTGCAATCACGACGGTTGGCATACGCGCATCGATCAAGGCAATCGGCCCATGTTTCATCTCGCCAGCCGGATAGCCTTCGGCGTGAATGTAGCTGATCTCCTTGAGTTTGAGTGCACCCTCACGCGCAATCGCATAGTTGATCCCCCGCCCCAGGTAGAGGAAGTTATGAAATTCGTGGAAGCGGTCGGCCAGTTGTTTATAGAAATCGCTGTGCCAGGCCTCATCCAGCAGGGTACCGGCAAGCCCCGGCAAGGTCGCCACGGCGGTGATCAATTCAGTCCGTTCCGCTGCAGACAGAATGCCGCGCTCCTGGCCCAAGTAGACCGCCAGCAAGAAGAGATCGGTCACCGATGCCGTAAAGGCTTTGGTACTGGCAACCCCAATCTCCGGCCCCGCTTGCATATAGATGACCCCGTCACAGACGCGCGCGGCCTGGCTGCCAATCGCATTGACGATCGCTGCCGTAAAGGCACCACCCTTGTGTGCCTCTTCCAGCGCGGCCAGCGTATCTACCGTTTCACCACTCTGCGTAATCGCCAGCACTAGATGACTGGGCTGGATGATAGGCGAGCGGTAGCGAAATTCGCTGGCATAATCGACTTCTACGGGCAGGCGCGCCAGCCGTTCGATCAAATATTTGCCCACCAGACCGGCGTAGTAGCTCGTGCCACAGGCCACAATCGTCACTTTATCAATGGCCTGCAATTTGGCCGGGGTCAGCTTTAATGTATCCAGCAGCACGCGGTGATTGGCAAAATCCAGCCGGCCACGCAGCGTATCGGTCAGGCTGCGGCCCTGCTCGAAGATCTCCTTTTGCATATAGTGGGCAAATGTGCCCTTTTCCGCCGCCTGAGGATCCCACGCAATCGTGACCGCGGTTTTGTGCAATGGTTGCCCCTCTAGATCCATATACTCGGCGCCGTTGCGGGTGATGATTGCCATTTGGCGCGTTTCGAGGAAGGCCACTTGCCGCGTATGTTGCAACAGCGCCGGAATGTCGCTGGCAATAAACGTTTCATCTTCGCCGAGGCCGATGGCGACACCGCCCGCATTGCCCAAGCGCGCTACAATCAAGCGATCGGGCCAATCTTCGCTGAGCACCACAATCGCACTTGGCCCCTTCAAGTCGGCTAGCGTTCTGCGCACCGCCGCCGTCAGATCGCCAGCACAACCATTGTGATAGTAGCGATGCACCAGATGGACAATCACTTCGGTATCGGTGTCACTCTGGAAGAGATAACCTTGCGCCTGGAGTTGCCCGCGCAATTCGGCAAAGTTTTCGACAATGCCATTCTGTACCACGGCAATGCGCCCGTCGGGGCTGCGATGGGGGTGGGCATTGCGCTGCGTGGGCGGGCCATGGGTGGCCCAGCGTGTATGACCAACAGCCACACCACCTTCTGCCGGATCCTGTGCGAGTCGATGGGCTAAATTACCCAGCTTGCCCACTTCACGCCGGATCTGGATCACACCATCCTGCCCTAACACAGCCATCCCCGCCGAATCATAGCCACGGTATTCCAACTGACGTAACCCATTGAGAACGACGGTCGCAGCTTGACGCGCACCAATATAACCAACGATACCACACATATCTATTAACTCCTTGGAAAGCGATCATTGCCCGCCTGTGGGTGCGCCCGATGCTCGACCAAACGGCATACCGCCAATGGCCAAAGCATAGACAAATCAACGCACCTGTACAGGCCGCGCAAGTCAGATTTAATTTGATTGGGCCGACTTCCCTTTGACAGTGTGGGGCAACAGGCAAGCGCGTACATACGCCAACCAGCGTCCAACATGCCTAGCAACTATTGTCTTAGGCGCTTTCAAAGCAATAAATATCCAGCGCTTGCCAAACAAAATCATGCGTAGGGGCGGCTTGCAGCCGCCCCGCGTTTGGCTCGCTGCGAACGGGCGGCTGCAAGCCGCCCCTACTGGATACTTGATTCTTTGCAATG
>DAOTTR010000591.1:0-11493 GCA_034437715.1 Caldilineaceae bacterium | reverse complement strand
TTGTCACCCCTGCGCAGGCAGGGGTCCACCGCTCTAGCGTATGGATTCCTGCCTGCGCAGAGCCTGCCCTCATGTAGATGGGGGAATGACAATTCGCCTCTTAACTTAATGGCCGTGAGCCAAGTACTGGGGCCTTTGTTATGTGGTTCGTTGCGACGTCAATTCAATATGACTCAATATCAAGCAATATCAATATTCAATATTCAATATCAATCAATATCAATCAATATCAATATCAATCAATATCAATTCAATCAATATGACCGGCATCTTCAAGATGCCGGTCATATTGATACGCGCGCGCGGTAGGGGCACGAGGTATGGCGGATGAGCGTCACGGCACAACCGAAGATTTCCCCCGCCACACCTCGTGCCCCTACGTTTACTTATTTTTTTGGATTAGCCTAAGGCAAGGCGACATCCACATTCTCGGTAGCCAGTAGGCCACCTGCGGCGGTCAGCAGATAGCGGGCCGGGGTATCGCTGTTACTAAAAACGATCACCGTATAGCGGCCGCGGCCCGACGCGTTAAAGGCCGCATAGAGCGTGCCTTTATAGGGCCCAAATTCCTGATAGGCACCGGTGGCGATGTCATAGGCGCTGGGCGGCGCGCCATTGATCACCTGTTGCAAGCCTTCTTCGGTCAACACCCAAAAGTTGAGATTTTCGCGCAGCGACTGGCTGTCGCTAGGGTGAAAGGCAAGGCTTAAGACGACTGTGCCATCGCGCAGGGTGGGGACAAGCGCAAGGTAATGATGTTGATAGGCGGCTTGGAAATTGCCCGCCAATTGGGCGACACCAAAAGGCAACGTCTCGGCAGCCGTACTCGCGGACAGAGATTCACCCGTGCTGGCAATGAGCACAAGGGATGGATCAGTTGTGGCCGCAGGAATGGATGCAAGAATTGGCGTAGGGGTGGGTAAGACAGTGGTCGTTTGCGTCATTACCGCCGCGGCCGCATTTTTGGCCTCCGTGGTCTGGCCATAACGGTCGTAGAGCGTTCCACCTTGGATCGCCAGATCATAACTGGCAGGGATCTCGGTCTGATTATAGACGACGACAGTATAGGGATCTTTACCCGAAGCATTGAAATTCGCCTGTAAATCGTTGGGGAAGGGGCTAAAGGGAGCAGGAAAGCCTGTCGCCAAGTTCACATTCGCCGGTTTATCGCCGCGAATAATGGCATTGAGGCCGGCTTCATCTAGCACCCAAAAATTGACGTTGCCATGCAGCCCAGGTTGATCAAGCGGATCGTAGTGGAAGTTAAAGAAAATTGTGCCATCACGCACACTGGGCACAGCGGCAAGATAGTGGCGACCAATCGTATTAGAAAGAACACCCGTCAGCCGTTGTCCCGAGGCACCACCCAATGGATTGTTCACCGCTACATTCACAACCGGGATTGGGGTTGGCGTCGCTTCCAGCGATTGCGCAACGGGGGAGAGCGTCTGGTTGGCATTATCGATCAAGGTGCCACCTTCTGCGACAAGCGTATAGGTCACAGGCAGCAGCGAGTTGTTATAGACGACAACGGTATATTGACCCCGGCCAGAAACACGAAAAGCCGCGCTCATCTTGTTGCCGACGCGGTCAAATTGCAGCGGACTGCCGCCAGCAATGGCGAGCGATTCGGGATCGACACCAGCGAGAAAGCGGCGCAAGCCATCTTCATCCAACACAAAGAAGTTGACAAAGCCCTTCAGATTGGGGTTATTCTGCGGATCGTAATTCAGCGTCAACGCCACCATACCGTCGCGCACATTGGTCTCAAGCCCCAAATAATGCGCATTGTATTGATTAGGTAGTTCTCCCCGCAGGAACGGCCCCTGGACCGGGACGATCTGATGAAGTGGGGCCGCGTAAAGTGGGCGCGTCATTCCTCCATACAACAAGAAGGATAAAGATAATAAAAGACAGGCTATTCGCCGTGTTGTCATGGAAACCTCCGGTATAGATGTGCATAGGCGCTGAAATGTAAATCATTGCGATCAGCAAACACCATGATTATACCAGAAGCCTGCTTAATAACAGCTTGCAATATCCTTAGGTTAACAATCTTTCAGCAATATAGCCGAAAGCAGGATCCTCAAGGATTTGAAAACGGCATATTTATATCCAGCGCATCAAACAGGCAGCTTGCCACGTGCTTCCTCGATCAGCGGATCGATAGCGGCAATCTTGGCATATTCCGCGGCCCAGAATGCTTGATCAGCCATTTTGCGGATATCTGCCGCGGCATAGCCAAAGCGGGTCCAGAGATCTTCTTTCATACCCTGTAGCCGCTCTTGTTGCCCAGGTTGCGTCAAGTCAACAATTTCGCCCAGGCTGGCACCCAGAAAGATACTCTTGGCCCACAGTTCAAGCTGATCGGCATCAGGCTTGCCGCCGTTGCGCGCATAGAGCGCGTGGCTAACCGACGGGTAGCGATCATAGGAGTCGGTGGCGATGGTCACCACATTATCGGCTGGGCCAAGCCCCAAATATTTGGCGGTTTTGATCGCACCGATGATATTACAAATGCAACTGGGACCAAATTTACCGATCAACGGCGCAATCGCCGCCGTGGGTATCCCCAACCGCTCGGCCAGGATCTGGGCACCGGATTGAATCACTTCCATACCACGCACAGTTTCTTCGTCGGGGATGAGCATGAGCAAATCGGTGTTAAAGACATTGTGAATCAGCGTCACCATCTTGTCGCCAATCCCCTCAATGCGATGTTGCCCCTGGCCGCCATTATAGAGCGTGCTGCACTCGCGCGGTTCCAGCGCAACAATCTTACTCTCTGACCAGCGCGACTTGACATAGTCACCGGCAGCCAGGGTACCGGCACTGCCAGGGGCGCTAACAAAGGCCGCGACGCGACCATTGCCAATCCCTTTCGCCGCCTGCACCACGGCATCACCCGTCACATGGCGATGAAAACGATAGTTGGGCAACAATTCAAATTGAGCCAACACCACATATTTTTCCGGCTTGGCGACATATACTTTGTGCGTGCGCTCCAGCGTCAAAATCACATCGGACTCGGTGCCGGGGGTGAGATCGAGTGCGCCTTCATAGTTGCGGATGCGCGCGTAACGTTCCTGGCTCATGTTGTCGGGCATAACGACAATTGCATGATAGCCCTTGAGCAGGCTAATATAGGCGGTGCCAATGCCAAAATTGCCGGTGCTGGGACCAATGACAGTCTTATCGCCAGGGCGCAGACCGCGCAGCGCTTCTTCTTCGGCCAGGGTGGCATAGGCGGGGCCGACTTTCATGCTGCCGCTGGGATAGGTGTGCCCGCTGAGCACAATAATGTTCGCCTGTACCCCGGTCAATTGCTTGGGCAACACAAGCTTTTCGACCTGATCGCCGGTATGCTTCCAATTTATATTAAAGAGGTTGACGGGTTGCGTCTCTGTCAGCCGCGCGGCATTGGCTGCGGCGCGCAATGCGAGAGGCAGCAGTGACGGATCACGCATTTCCGCATAGGTTGGACCGGGTATAATCGTCGTGCGCATTAGGGTGAAATCCTTTAGTAGACGTAGATGCAGGGAACTGCCAGGGTTGCGTCCGTCGTCTTTGACAAAGCATAGGATGCGGGTTGGTTGATTGGTGCAAACACAGATATTTTTCCAGAAAAAGTGTAGATATTATTCAAATACAATGAAGGTTGAAAGCGAATTGTAATTGATATACTGTACAAATTATGTATTATTAGTAAAGAAAGATCAATCAATTGTACCTGTGTGATTATTGATAGGCATTGTGCAAACAAGCATTGTACAAATAAGCAAAATTGCAGCCTATTGATCGCACAGTATATGTGTGTCCATAAAACGGCGACTAAATCGCAAATCCAAGCATTTCCTCAGTAGACATTTGCTTATGAGTGCGCGATAATAGAAGCTAATTGAAATAGATTTTGTGCGAAGGTAGGTGTTCGTATGGCAAACGCTGGACGTTATCCAAGTTATATGGCTTGTGTCGCACAAGTCCTTAGCTCATCGGTACAACCCTTAAGTGTCGATGCGCTATTAACAAATATCAAAGAGCGACGTCCCATTACCAAGGGCGCGCGCAGTGCAATATATCGGGCCATCGGACAGTTGTTTCAGGCAGTTCCTGTTGCCCCAAGTTCGTATGGGTGGTTATCAACCTTGCTAACCGGTAATACATTTCGCCATTTGCTCACCGCCGAAGAAACCCGGCGCGGTTTCCTCATGCTCGATGAGCTGGAACATGCGATCTTCTTCCCCCAATTCTTCCAGACCTATCAACCGGATGAGCGAAAACTTCAAATCGAGTTATTTGGTGGCCCGGTGCTTGAGGCCGAAGCATACATTGAACGCAAAACCTGGTCGTTGCGCTTGGGTACAGTCTTTGCCGAGTGGATCGACGATGCGGGTTGCCAAGGGCGCGATGACATTATCATCTATGTCAATGATGTCACCAAGGGCCATTATACATTTCGCTTGCAACCGCGTGAATTGCGTGACTTGAACGCGATTCAGGGGCGCAATATTCAGTTGGCCTTACTGGCGGAAGAAATTGTGGCCGAAGATCGGCGCGCCCGCACGGCAATTCCCACGGCTGAGCTAGCGGCACGCATTATTGGGCGTGGCTTTTTCAAAGAGTCGCTGGCACCCGATGATTTCCACTATGTGCTACACCAATATAGCCTCCTGCGCTTTCACAATGGCGCGGGCTATTCGCTAGACCTGGAAGCCGTAGATTTTGCGACCAATCTCTCTAGCTCTGAGGCCCTCTTTACAAACGAGGAGGCGTTGTCCTATTCGCCCGCTTGGGAACCGTATGACGACGAACCGGCGTATGAACAAGAAGTCGCCGAAACCCCCTTGTGGGATGATGACATGGCTGATGATCTGCTGGCAGAGTCTTGTGCCAGCTACGACGCCTATTTAGAAAGCTACCAAGAGTCTGAGTCCATGGATGAATTGCTTTCGCACACGGACTTTCATCTGCTTGAGGCAGAATTGGAAACGCTGCTTACCCTAGAGCAAGAGTTTGGCTATCTGTTGCCAGAACAGACGGCGCGCAAAGAGCAGTTAATTGAGCGGTTATTTATTGACCCAGAAACCTTGCTCGATAATGATGCCGATATGCCAGATTATCCAGATTTTGATGAGCCACCCTTTTGGGAGAACTAACCTAGTTTTATGGGTCAAGTCCTGGGTTATGGTGGTCATATTGCGCTTCGCACAGCTTTAGCACCGGGCAAGGTAGTCCGCAGCCAACGAAGCAACCGTAGATTTTGAGAAGAGGAACATGGCACAAGTCCCCGTTAGCTGTCGCTATTTTTATGGCGACTATCATCGAGGCAGAAATCGCGAAGAGTGTCGGCTACTAGAGGCAAATCCGAATAACCAACACCCCTGGAAACGCAAATTGTGTGATAGCTGTCCCGTGCCCGCTTTGTTGCTCAGCAGCAACACACCGGAGCTGGTTCTGGAAGCAGAAGTAAATCGCAAATTTCTATGGAACCGCGTTGAAGTCACCTTTGCGATTTGCCAAAAGCACCTGATCGAGCTGGCCGACCCCCACTATTGCCCCGAATGCGCCAAAGAAAAAGTGTAATCAGATACAGTGGCAGGTAACACGCGCTACCTGCTACTTTAGTTCCCTAGGATCAATGTCCCCCACTCGGTAGGATTGTTATAAGTTGTGCGGCTGGGCGAAGCGGAGAGCACGGTCTCTTGGGCTGGCGCATCCGCATCATTGTCGCTGATACTCAGATTGAAACCAAAATGCTGATTAGGCACCGTTTCGTCGCCACCAATATCAAATAAACTCCAGGGTAGGAATAGCTCCAGATTGTAGCCCTCACCTACCGCAACCACCATGCCAGAGCCACCCATAGCGCCCTCTTTTTCAAAGGGCAGCCAGCGATAGAGACGCAATTCATTGCGGTCGGGGCCAAAGCTCACCCCGATTTGATAGTCATCGGCATCGGCGATCGCACCATCATAATCGGCTGCCAGCAAACGATCCAGGTGAATTTCCAGGCTATCGCCCTGCCACATGTCTGTACCCGCAGGCCCGGCGCGATACAGATCGTCGCGCACGCGCACAGCGAGATAAAGGCCATCGCGTGCCCAAGCAATCTGGAAATCACCCGCAATATCATCGATACCTGCATAATTGCTGTTGCCCTGCACAACTGCATTGATCGGGAACCAACCCCCGCGCCAATCGTCAAAATTACCATCTAGATTCTGGGGAACTTGGCTACTGGCCGTGAATATACCATTGCGCGCCGGACGAGGACGCGCGCCGCTATCGACAGGTACCGTAACAGTGGGTAAGGGTGGCGCAGGGGTTGTGGGTGCCACAGTCACACCTGGCACAGGCAGTGTCGGGGTTGCCCCAGCGGGCGGCACAGGCGGGGGTGCCGTCCCCCCCAACACATTGTACCAAGCACCATCGTTGGTTACGATCAGCAGCAATGGTTTCCATTCGGCGGCACGCGCATGGTTATAAAGATTATCCTGGCAGAATTCTACATCACTGCTTTGCAACATAAAACCGCGCTCAAAATTTTGGATCACCGCACAAAAGCCACGCTCTTGGTCGGCGGCCCAGCCCAAGCGTTGGAAGAAATCATCGCGCACACCCCAGGCATAGCCAAAGCCACGTTCGGGCGCACGTAGGCCGGTTGGCGGCTCACCACGCGAAGGCACGCTTTGCCCATCCCAGCGTTCATCCACCGGCGTCCATTGGTTGTCATTAAAAAAGGCATAGGCAAGGTTGTTATCACTACGCCAGAACATGGCCCCACGCTCAAACGCTTCCCAGGCTGACCAAACCAACGCCGCGTCGGTTGTCGCACAGCCCAAGCGTGGAGCATCATAGACACCAGCAAAGGCGACATGGGGCGAGCGTTGGCAAGCCACCGTGGGGGCGAAGGTGGGGGCAGTGGTCGCCGTGCTAGCGGCAGGTTGCGTGGCGGTGGCACCCACAGTTGTCGCTTGCGCATTTGCGGTTGTCATAACGGTCAGCGTGGCACCAGGGAGCGCGGTAAAGGTTGGTACGCCTATATTGGTAGCGGTGAGGATCGGCGTTGGCAGCAGATTCGGATTGTCATTGCCGACACGATTCGAAAAAGTCGAAATTGCCATGCCCACGGCAAAGGCAAAGATCGCAATGGCAGCAATCAGGAGTATCCACATCCACGGGCGCGACGAGCGGCCCGCCGGCGTGGGATCTTCTGGGCGAAAATTAAAATCGTCTTGGTTCGACATGGTCAAGTCACCTGTAGATCAACACAATTAGATTAACACAATAAGATTAACACAATAAGATTAACACAATAAGAGAACAATATTGACAAGCCGCACAACGCGCGCCCAAGCGACGGCACCAAGCGCGGCTTTCCGCTGGTTTATCCATGCGGTAAGAACGGAACCTTTCCGCTAAAGTATCATGAAATGGGAGGAAATGCTAATTAAGTGAGCTTGTGATGGGTGAAATCACAAGCTTGCAGGAGCAATCGCGTGTAATGTCGTTTTGGGGAGGTGTGCCGGGGATGAGCGACGATCACATCGGTTTGACAAACTGTATCCCCGCTCGTCTCCGGCACACGTTGCGCACTCGTTCTAAAATTTACCCCAACTTGTCCAGTAGACCTTATTCCGATTTAATTTTGTGAATGCGTAGGTGCGGTTTGTAACCGCACCTACCAGAACCACTACACCCTGTTTATTTTGTCGCCCAAAGAATAAATCGGAATAATCTCCAGTAAAAATAGCGCGCTTGGCTGGAAAGGTGGCCCAGACTTATAGTAATGACTCATGTTACGCAGGCGTAATGACAAGCTGCGTAGGGGCATGAGGTGGGCGGCGGATCAACCTTTGGTAAAGACCCGTGACTTAATTCGCCGCCGACCGCGTGCCCGTCCTTACCCAATGATCTAGATTAAGACGGGCACGCGGGGGGTGGCGAAGAAAATTATGGGAAAAACGTAAGTTTTATCCGCCACCCCCCTCATGCCCCTACCTTGCGTAACATGAGGTAATGAGATAGTAAGGAGACAAATAATCAGACAAATTGCGATCCTAACATTTCCTGCAATGATTACCTTTGTGGTACAAATAAATGGTACCCTAACCAGCTATCAACACGCTACCGTACTTGAGATCAGCGATCATGCAGGCAACGCAAAAGAGATTGGTCAGACGCGCTCAAACGCGTCTTCAACCGCACGCAGGCGCGCAACGGCTCGGCGGAATGGGTACGCTCGTTGGCGTGGCCGCTTGCCCATCTGGATGAAGCGCTCTATCAACTGGCGCAGAAAAGTGGCTTGTTCTCTACCAAGGAAGCATTACGGTTGACACCCAGTGCCGCCGAAGAGTTGCATGGCGATTCGCTGGACCGCTGGCTAGATGCAGCCGCGGCCCAAATGGGGGTTGAAGTCGAGTCAGTTGGCGCGGCCTATGCCGAAATCGACCGCCTATTACGCTACGCGCCGCCAGCCTTGATTCCACTCTACACGGGAACCCATGCCAGTGGCTCATCAACAACGCGCGAAGAAGGTTACGCAGAGACCACCCATTTCCTGGTCGCGATCAAAGGGGATCGGCAGCGCGTGACCATTCTCGGTGCCGATGGCACAACGCATCGGCTTCCCCTGCACACGGTATGTGCCGCCATTTGGGCCACCTTGGAAGCGCCCTTGGTACCCGAAGTTGAACAATTCATCGACACGCTTGCCCTGCCCCCCATCGCCGCCGCAACGCGCGCACGGCGATCATCCGCGAACGGCTGAGTCACATCGAGTTGCGCGGTTGTCGCTTGTTGCGCCTGACGCCGGGCACCAACTTTTGGAGCCAGATCAAGCAAGCTGGGTTGGATAAATTTTTGGCCTATAGCACCGTCTACCAAGCCATCTCTTATGGCGCGCTATTGGTTTGTGTGGAATTGGTGAAACGCTCGACCGCCACGGGCGAAGTGGCTTGGTCTACGCTGACGGCTGCCCTGTTAACGCTATTAGCCGCGATTCCCTTTTATTCGTTGGCGACCTGGTTGGGCTTTGTGTTTAATTATGGCACTTCCGTGCTCGTCAAACAGCGTCTCTTCTACGGCGTCTTAAACTTAGACATAGACGAGTTGCAGTTACAGGGCATTGGCCAGTTTCTCTCGTGGCTGATCGAATCGGAGACGCGGCAAGAAGTCGGCCTGACGCGTGCTGTCTTGGTCACCTTGGCAGCGATTCCGCTGATCGTCATCAACCTGGCGCTCTTCATCGGTGGCGACATCTTGATCGGCAGCTTGATGTTGTTCTGGCTGGGGGTGACCACATGGCTGGGCTATCGCCTCTGCCAGCGCTGTATTACGCTCAATGCCCATCACACCGAGATGATCACAGCCCTGCTCGAACGCATCCGCGGCCACCAGACACGCCTGGTGCAAGAAAACAAGTGGCACGAGGCCGATGATCGCGAAGTGGCTGATTATCTAACCCTGGCCCAGGATTATGATCGCCAGAACCTGATTGTCTGGGTGCTGATTCCCTATGGTTGGATCATTCTAATGTTGCTGGGCATCAGCACCGATTTTGTGATTCAGCCAGGGATGAGTGAAGGGGGCGGCTTTGAACTGCGCTTTCTGGCCTTTGTCTTTGGTTCCTTTCAATTTCAATTTCTGGCCCTGGTCATCCCGGATATTGCACGCGCCTATGCGGCTTGGCGTTTGATCGACCCCATCCAACGCGCCGCGATCCAGCGTTCCACCCAAGCGCGCGCGGGCTCGGCCAGCAACGAAGAAATTGAAGTCCCCCAAGATGATCTATTGCTGCCCCAAAATGTGCCACTGATCGAGGGACGTGGGCTGAACTTTCGCTATCGCATTGGGGGGGGACGGCCCATTCTGACGGGGGCGAATCTTTCCATCTATCGGGGGGATCGCCTGTTGCTGGAAGGGCCTTCGGGCGGCGGTAAATCTACACTGGCTTCGCTATTGATCGGTTTACAGACGCCCGAATCTGGCTTGCTGCTGTTGCGCGGCCTGGATCGCCCGACGATCAATGAGCAGGTCTGGCGGCAACGGGTCGTGGCCGCCCCGCAGTTTCACGAGAATCATGTATTGAATGCTAGCTTTGCCTTTAATTTGCTGATGGGGCGGCGTTGGCCGGCGTGGTCAACAGATTTGGTGGAAGCCGAAGAAATCTGCCGGGAACTGGGGTTGGGGCCCTTGCTAGAGCGTATGCCCTTGGGTATTCATCAACTGGTGGGCGACCAAGGCTGGCGGCTTTCGCACGGCGAACGCAGCCGCGTCTATATTGCCCGGGCCCTGTTACAGAAGGCCGATCTGGTTATTTTAGACGAAAGCTTCGCCTCGCTGGATCCAGAAAATATGCAAGTAGCCCTGGAATGTGTGCTCCGGCGCGCGCCAACCTTGCTGGTGATTGCCCATCCATAGCAACCAGAAAGAGTGTCGATGAAGATTAAATTTTCACGTTCTGTCCGTTCGATTCAAGCAGATAATTTAGCGCCAGTTTTGGTGGGAATCGCATTTTTTACTCTGCTGATGGTGGGGTGGACGCTCTGGCTTTTCTTGGCCCAGATTCCCACCTATGCCACCAGCACCGCGGCAGTGTATAAACAAGAAGGGTATATCATTGCCCAATTTCCAGCGGCGAACTTAGATAGCACTCGCCGTGGTCAGCCAGCGCGCTTTCAATTGGCCACCATCAAAAGTGAAACCAAAACGATTCCATTGGTTGTGTCAGACGTGGACCCAGCCAATGGACAGGTGCGCCTTATTTTGCAAGTCGATATCGATGACATTGATGATTTTATTGGCCTACAAGGGGGGACAATGGGTGAGGTCAAAGTCACCGTTAAACAGGATTCACCCATCTTGTTTGTCCTACGCGCGGCCGGACTTTGGCCAGATGCCTAGCGGCTTATGGTTTGCTGGTTCCGCACGCTTCGCGTGGGAACCCCGCACCCAGGCGCAGAGCATCTAGTAGCCCACTGGGCGCGGATGGGGCGAATATTTACGATATTCACCCTACTACGACAACGTTAAATTCATGTTGAATGAATTCAACACCTGCAACGGCAAACGTGTTTAAACACGTTTGCTATACTAGGCGCTGAATTCATTCAGCGCAGCAGGTGATGAAATTTAACGTTGGCACCCTACCCACTAAGCAACTTGACTTTTTCAATACAAATAATTACAATAAACTTACTATTTAACTCTAATTAATTCTAAACTGATCTTGTCCATTATTTATCCGTTTGTGGACACTACACGTGACAACACGTGACATTTGGGGTGAGGATTGATGATTTTTTCGTTACTATTTAGAGCTAGAGTTGAAGCATGGTAAGAAACGCAAACAAAATGCAAACGCAAAACAAATGGACGAGTGATAGAATAAAAGAATGAACGAGTCGAGCGCCTTGAAGCGAGCCGAATTAGAACAAGTAGACAAGGGCAGCCTAATCGAAATGGTGCTTGGGCTGACGGTGCGCGTGCAAG
>DAOTTR010000590.1:0-29315 GCA_034437715.1 Caldilineaceae bacterium | reverse complement strand
ACAGCGTCGAATCAATTCGACGCCTGCTATGCCAAACCTGCTTAAGCAGGTTTTTCGTGGCAGCCGCCGGTTTCAACCGGTGGTATCCTTGTCAACCACATGGATTCCAAATGAGCCGGAAAATTGTTATGTCAACCCACAAGTCTACCCGAGCGCGCAACTGGATCAGTATCCTGCTCCTGTTGCATATAGTGGCAATGCTTTTACCCGCCAGTGCCGGCCCGGTGCAGGCGCAGGCCGATGCTTGCGGTGGCGCAGGCGTGCAATCTGCTCACCTCGCTGCCGGGGCCGTCGTTTCGGCGGATCAGGAAGTGGAGATCCCCAAGGAGTTGGTCGATGCGTCGATCTTTCAAGCCAACTGGCGCAGCTCCTTTAAAGATGTTGATCTGGTGAAAGCGCTCATCGACATGGAGATCACATCGCGCGTTCTCTATAAACTAGACGATGCCACATGGCGGCGCGTCACGAACGAATTCTCTAGCAAATACGAAGAAGTCCTGAGGTATGAGAACTACGCTAATGGACAAACCATTTAAAAGTCATACAAATAAGCCCATTAATACACGAGAGCGTATCTATGACTTTTAAGGGTTTTATCTATAAGCTAACCGATGATCAGATTATCCATACGATCTTCGATGTTGCCATGGACATTGACGAATTGCGGCCAGTGCTGCCGGCGGCCTGGGCGGCACTCAGCAATCTGGGCCCGTTTGCCCCGGGCGTCGAGTCTCACCTGGCGATTGCGCAAAGCGCGCAGCGCTATAAGCTGAGTGAACGCTTGGCGCAGATGACGCCCAAAATTATCGAGAAGGCCTATGATTGTGCCCAAAAGAATCCGGTTTTTGCCGAGTCCTTTGACAAACGACATGGTGAAAAACTCGGCGCGAGCATTAAGGACGACAGCAAGACCATCCTGCGTAAGAAGCCGAACCTTGGCGTGCCGGCTGCTATCAAAAAAATGATCGAAAACGATGAGGCTGTGCGCGTCTCGCTCAACGACCTCACCTCTATCATCCAGACCGATTTCAACCTGATCAACGATTCGATTGACGACATTCAGGCAACCTTGGTCGAGATCGACAAAAAGCAGACGGTGATCATTGATTACATCAAAAATCAGCAGGAACGCGAGCGCATGCAAGCCTTGGCCGCAAGCAAAGCCGCCGAACATAAGCTCAAGCTAGAAGCCGTCAATTCCTCGGTCTTTATCCTCGCGACCCTGGTCGGTTTTATTGATGAAGACTATGGCAAAGGTCTGGCCACAGTCGGCAAATCGGCCTTGCAGGTCTACCAATCGGTGACCGGGTGGATGGATGCCGTGGCCGGATTGAGTACGCTCGACAAGGTTGGCTCGTTGAGCACCGTGGTAATGACGGGCAATGTACTGGGTGCCGTAATGAATGTGGTCAGCTTGTTCGGTGATGCAAAGCCCACCCCCGAACAGATGATCCTGGCCGAGATTGGCAAGCTGCGCCAACAAGTGGACCAGTTGCGCACAGAGATGCACAGTCGCTTTGACCGCATCGATGCCGAGTTGAACACGATCTATGCCACTATGCAAGATCGCTTCAACTTGATCGACGTGCAACTGGGCAAGATCAATGGCAATATCGAGGAAGTACAAAAGTCACTGATCGCCCTCGACCTCAAGTTGAGCCGCATCGAACGCAACAACTTTGAATTTCTCGACGCACTCGGTCGTCGTCCACTGCTGGATGCGATCAACGGCGGGTTGGACTATCAGGCCCGCACCGGCTTGCCCATGCCCTATCAGCCAGACTTTATCAACTATGAAAATGTGCTACAAACCTGGGGCACGATCCATGCCTTTGATGCCCTGGCCACCGGACCCAGCCAACGCGACTATAGCCCAGGCGCGCTCCTGGGTGAACTCAATGCCTATCCCATGGATGCCAACCTGAACTATCTGAATGGCTGGCTACAGGCCAATGGCTACCCCGCCATTAACAACAAACGCTTGCCTAGCCCGCGCGACTGGCTCTTTGCTACGCGTGCCTATACCCAGCTTGGTCTGGAATGGCCCGAACATATGCAACGCATTGATCCGCAGCGCCAGGCCCAACTCGATACGATCAGTGCCGATATGGAAGCGGCGCTGCACAAGATCTCGACCCTCGACACCATGACGGGGACGCTGGGCAATGAGCTACTCTTTACCAATGTGATCACCTATTATCAGAACCGATTGGATAAACTCGATGTCCAGCTGCAACAAGAGGAAGCAACCTATGTGCAATCGGTTTGGGGTCAAGCTGGTCTAAAGCGTCTAGTGCCGTTCGATCTCTATGGCGGCGTCGATCAAGCGTTGACCTATAAAACCCCAGGTCTGAACGAGATACGCAACGGCCCAGACGATCTCCTGGCGGCACCGAGCAATCTCGCGGCCCATATCGCCAACTTCAATCGCTATAACTTGGCAGAATACCTGGCGATCACCACGACCGAACAAATCAGGGTTTCCGGCAACGCCTTCTTGGAGAATGCGCGCTCGGTGCCCGGTTGCCGGCCAGACCCCGATGTTTGCCCACTGCTGGGGGATCTGGCAGTTACGGTGTGGGTCTCGTATGGCACGGTCCCGCTTGTCGCGTTGGAACTGATGGCTGGGCGCACGATCTTGCCGGTGATCAAGGGCAATGTGGAAGAAGCAGCGGATTATATGGCGCGCAACTGGGGCGATTTGAAACCACGTTTCGAGGCAGGCGCGACCGTCATCGCCCCTTCACCCCAAGAAGCACAGCAGCGTGCTGCCCTATTGCAGACGGTCACAGGCAAACTAGAGGAGCGCCTGGCGTACTACCAGAAGGGGTTGTACCGTCAGGTGTTGACATCGGCAAGTGAGGGCGCATTACGTCCCTTCTTCGGCAAAGTGGCTGGCGGCAAAACGCTGCTCGATAGCTTTGTCACCCTGGGGCTGCCGCGTGCGGTGGACAATGATGACTTGCGGCGCGCCATGCTCTATGGCAATCAACAACTCGTCAACGACAGCCAGCTGCTGAACACCTATGCGCTCAGCGTCACTCGGCCAATTACGGGCCCAAATCTGCTGAGCAACCCACGGCTGGTCATGGGACAGATGGCCGATCAACGTAGCGCTGCATTCAGCGGGATCATCAACGAATATCTGGATGCCATCACGGCCCAAACGCATGTCGAAGCCAGTGACTATATCGCCAATGCGCGTCGTGAGCTGGATCTGACCATGCGCATTGTCCAGTTGGCTGAACAACCAACACCGCCAACGCCGCCGACCCCACCCACACCACCCGGCGGACCGACAACGCCAGTGCCACCGCTGCCGCCATCGACAGAGCCAGAACGGATTTATCTGCCGTTGGTCGATCGGTAGCTTGAAGCGAGATCAGGGTATAAGCGCTTTAGAAAGTGACTGTACCCTGATCTCACCAAAAATTGAACAGCCTGATTTGCATCATAGTATTTGGAGTATTTAGATGAATCAACGAACGATTTCCAACCAATCTTTGCTTAACGTCAATGCCTTGAGCAAGGCACTGGGCACATGGTTGCTGCCATGGCTTGCCTTGGTGCTGGTGCTCACCTACAGGGGCGAACCAAGCGTGATCTGTTTAACGCCAATGGCCTGGTTGCTCGCCATCCCCGCCGGCTGGAACTACGTGGCATTGGCGCGCGGCAACCCTGGCCGCCAACCGTTTCTGGCCGGTGCTCTTGTGGGGGCGCTGCTCGGTTTGCTCTATGGCTTGCTCTATTGTGTCGTTGCCCTCTATACCATGCCAGATGATGCTGGGCCAGAAAATGGCATCTCTACCCAAGGACTTGCCTTGATCATCGTCGCCGCGGGGACCCTATTCGCGGCCTTTCTCAGCGGGTTGATGGCGATGCGTGCGGCCTCGTTGCAACGGCGCGGGAAAGAGCTGGCGGTGATCAGTGTGCAGTAGCTGCCACGCCCATAACCCTATGATCAACTGATTAAAATGATAAAATAACGTTTGCGCTATAAAATATAATTTGATTCAGCGTTTGTTGCTGACAGGTGACAGTTACCGTCGCGGTGACTGTCACCTGTCAACAGTTCAAAGCGATAACAACGGTATGATAAACTATTGGGTTTTTACAAGGATAGCCACAAGGATGGCACCGGCAGGCAGATTAGAGATGGTGTGGCTTGCCCTATCCGAGTATCCCTTGGTGGCTGCTCGCATAAGCCAGCCCCAGGAACAGGTGGCGGGCGAAGATGGCACAGATAATCCGCAAAACAGGGCCATGATCTGAACGCGCCAGACGCAGTAAGTTTCCTATCTGAACTGAAAGCCCGTAGAACCCATTTTGTTTCGATGTGAGTTTTACGGGCTTTGTGGATAAACAATAAATTGGTCGGAAAGCCAGCGGGCATGTATACTTTGCAACATGCAGAAGCGATTGAGCAAAGCTTCATTCAACACAATCAGGCGCACCCTATTA
Source organism: Caldilineaceae bacterium (assembly GCA_034437715.1). Taxonomy (GTDB): domain Bacteria; phylum Chloroflexota; class Anaerolineae; order Caldilineales; family Caldilineaceae; genus JAHBVH01. The sequence goes on along the minus strand of DAOTTR010000590.1, from coordinate 24,854 downwards.
ACGGGAGTTGCGCGCAGTGGGCGCAAGTATCAGGTGTGGCTGCTGCTGGGCTGTCTCTTGCTGGGCCTGAGCGCCTGTACCCCCACGCCCCAAGGCAATGTGATCGGCTACGTGATCGCCAAACAGTTGGGTCGTTTTGATACACCGCCATCAACAGCACGCGGCAGTGTGCAGGGCATGGTGCTGCATGAGGGAAAACCGCTGGCGGGTGCAACCGTGGTGCTGGCCGAACGCAATGGGCGACCACACACGGCACAAAGCGACGCTCAAGGGCGCTATCGCATGGACTCTGTACCGCGCGGCCAATATGCTCTCGCCGCCATTGCCCCCTACTTCACAGAAACCCGCCTCCAGGATAAACTTGGCCTGCCGCTCCTGGTGACCATCGCGCCGGGTGCTATAGCCGAAGCGCCGCCGCTGGTTTTGCAGCGCCATCACGCCGTGCCGTTGCCCGCACCGTTGGTCGCCGCCACCCAATTCACGCTCACGGCTACAAGCGTTGTCACGGCTGCCTTTCCCATGAGCTCCACGGCGCAAGTGCAAGCCTTTCAATTTGTCAACGCGGGCGTGGTCATCTCGACCTTGCGGCTTTATCTGCCCATTTCGAACGCGCTGGAACCAGATCTGCCCACGCTCTTTCTAGTCTACCCAAATCTGGTGGATGCTTGGCAGTCGGTCAGCGTGGCCTTTGCGGCAGAAGGCTTCGCCGTCGTTGCCATCTCGCCATCGGCCGCGCGCGCATTGAATATTGATGCCCACGCGCGCGACGCACGGATTGCCCTGGCCCTCACCCAACAAGGAGCCTTGGACCCGCGTCTGCGCGATCGACCGGCTGTGGCGCTGGGCGGCAGTTTTAGCAGCGCGATTCTGCATCGCCTGTTGCGCGACCTGGATCAAGAAGTCGCCGCCTGGGTGACGGTGGGGGGCATTGCCAATGCCTTTGATGGCACTGCCGACTTTTATGCCGGCCAGATCGACATTCCACCCGAATACACCTATTTAATTCCCGCGCTGGGGCCACCGAATCTCTATCCGCTGGCGTTTCTGCGCTATTCGCCCGTCTATACGGCAGCCCAACTGCCGCCTACCTTGATCATTCATACAGATGCCGATCGGGTTATTTCCATCAGCCAGGCCTATGCATTGGAAGCGGCTTTGCACGCGGCTGGCGTGCCAGTTTCCGTTTTTTACTACCAAGATGTCAGTCATTACCTGCAAATTGATGACCAGATGACAGATGCAGGACGCGAAATGTTCTATCGTGTAGTTGACTTTGCGCAACAATATCGTAAGTAACGACAGCAATGTTAGGAGTGTAACTGTGGCCGAGACAACAACTATCCAAGCCTATGCCGCGTTGACCAAGCGCGCCGCCATCCTGGAACAGCCAGAAGCGGGTCTGCTGGTCCTGACGGACACGGATCGCAATGACTTTTTGCACCGCATGACGACCAATCAGATCAACAAGCTGATGCCGGGGGAAGCAACCGTAACCGTGTTGACCAGCCCCACGGCGCGCATTCTTTTTGCCTTTACCGTGCTCGCACGCACCGATGAATTATGGGTTTTGCCAGCCATGGCCGAAACTGCGGCTCTGGAACGCCACCTGCGCGGGCAAATCTTCTTTATGGACAAAGTAAAGGTGCGCAATGCCAGCGCAGCCTATCGCCGCTGCCGCATCATGGGCCCCCACGCCGAACAGATCCTAGCCAACGTGGGCTTTGCCGTGGCTACCCTGGCTGATGATCGGTGGCTAGAGCAAGAGGGCGATGTGATTCTCAAGCAAACGCGCTTCGATGTCCCTGGGTTTGATCTGATCGTGCCGCAGGAACGCTATGCCGCGTTGTTGACCAAACTGACCGATGCCGGTGCTACACTGCTGGCCGATGACACAGCCTATCAAAGTTACCGCATTGAGTTGGGGCGACCAATAGGCGGGCATGAATTGACCGATGCTTTCAACCCGCTGGAGGCTGGCTTGATCTGGGCGTGTCCCGACAACAAGGGATGTTACACGGGGCAAGAGATCATCGCGCGGCAGATTACCTATGATAAAATTACCAAGAGCTTGGTTGGGTTACAAAGCAGTAGTGTCTTAGCTGTCGGTGCAAAAGTGACCGAGCATGGTCGTGCGGTTGGCACCGTAACCAGCGCCGCCACCAGCATCGAGTCGCAGACGCCCATTGCGTTGGCGATTGTCAAGCGACCTTTTCATGAAGCTGGCACAACCTTACTGGTAGATAACCAACCGGTGTCCGTTGTTGCTTTGCCCTTTCTCGCCGTGGCCGAATCTGTCCGCTAAGCACCGTAGAAGCTTTATCGTATGACCCAGACTGAGATCGAAGGTTTACCCGCTGCAACCTGGCGGTTATTGATCGAAACCGAACCGCGCTCGGGCGCGGCCAATATGGCGCTGGATCAAGCGATTGCCCTGGCCTGTGCCGCTGGCGAGAGCCTGCCCACGTTGCGCTTCTACCGCTGGCAGCCGCCGGCCGTCAGCTTGGGGCGTCATCAAGCACTGGCTGATGTGGATCCGGCGGTGATTGCCGAGCACGGCTACGATCTGGTGCGACGTACGACCGGTGGGCGCGCGATTTTGCATATCGATGAACTCACCTATTCGGTGGCGGCACCCACCACCGAGTCGCGTGTGGCAGGTGGTGTCATGGATGCCTATCTGCGCCTGAGTAATGCGCTGCTGGCCGGTCTGCAACGCATTGGGGTGCTGGCCGATAAAGCGGCTGGCGATGTGCGGGTGGGGCCCGATGTGTCGGCGGCCTGTTTCGAGGTGCCCAGCGCCTACGAAATTACGGTGCAAGGGCGCAAGCTCATGGGTAGCGCGCAGAGTCGCCGCGCCAAGTATGTGTTGCAACATGGCAGCCTGCCCCTGCGCGGCGACATTACGCGATTGATTGATGTATTGGTGCTGCAAGCAGAAGAACGCGCGCAGTTGCGCCAACAGTTGACCGATCATGCGTGTACGCTGGCTACGGCCTTGGGCGTCGCCGATGATGACCCGGTGATCGGCTTTGATCAAGTGGCACAAGCGATGGTGCAGGGCTTTGCCACCACGCTGAACTTGTCGTTTAAGCGCGCCACACCAACGTCGCAAGAATTGCAGACCGCCGCGCGCTTGATCCGCGAGCAATATGCCAACCCAACCTGGACCGCAAGTCGGTAGTTGCCTATTTGCCCGTTTTATAACCGTTCCAGTCTCGTCACGAATTAAACGAATATGCGACCTCCCGACATTACGACCTCCTGACCTCGCGACCTCCCGACTTGAGGCCAGGCTTTGCTAGATAGTTCCACCATTTTTATTAGAGATTATGCCGATTTGTTCTTTGGGCGACAAAACAAACAGGGTGTGGTGGTTCTGGTAGGTGCGGTTTGTAACCGCACAACGCTGGCTCCACCCTGATTGTGCGGTTACAAACCGCACCTACGCATTCACAAAATTAAATCGGCATAAGGTCTATTTTCAGTGTCAGATTTTTACGTGACAGAGAGCACGCATTCTCTCACCCTTTGCTATGGCAGCCATTGGACGGCTTACGCTTGAGCTTTACCTTCCCTTGAATGACAGTTTGAAAGGCAAGCGCGGCATTTTGAAGCCGCTGATTGCCAATTTGCGGCGCGAATACAATGTGTCGGTCTGTGAGGCCGATGCGCAGGATGTGTGGACGCGCGCCGCGCTCGAAGTGGTGTGCGTGAGCCAAAGCAGCGCGCTTGCCCATCGCCAGTTGCAGAATGTCGCCAATCGCGTAGAGGGTTGGCGGCTGGATGCCCAGTTGATCGACTACTACATCGAGATGGTGGCTTAACCTGCTGTCGCTGGTTGCCGCTTGCCACTGAGCGCGGCCAGCGAATCTTCTGGGTGATCGCGCCACGCCCAACCGTAGTGCCGCCAACTGAAAAGGAGCACGCTAAAAATAATGCTGCCCAGCGCGATCCACTGCGCCGTGGGCAGCGATCCCATGACCCAGGCGTCTGGTCGAAACATCTCGACCCAGAAACGCCCAAGCGGATAGGCTACCAGGTAGAGCAACGCGCCGTCGCCGGTGCGCAAGCGCGGCCCATAACGCCGGATGATCACCGCGACGACCAGAAACATGAGCAGATTCCAACCAGCTTCATAGAAAAAGGTGGGATGATAGCCATGTGTGGCATACCAGGCCAGCGTGTCGGGCGTGAGACCCGGTGTGCCACAGAGTTGGATATTGGCCGGTAACTCCTTGGGCAATTGGCAGGGATAAATTGGATTGATATGAAAGGCCCACGGCCAGGTGGTGGGCGGGCCATAGAGTTCTTGGTTGACAAAGTTGCCCAGGCGCCCGATCGCTTGGGCAAGCAGCACATTGGGCGCAATAAAATCTAGGTAGCGCAACGGGTGCAAACCGTTGCGCCAACAGTAGATCACCACGGCCAGGACGCCGCCGACGAGGCCGCCATAGATGCCCAACCCACGGAAACCGCCATTCCAGAAGTTGATAATTTCAATGGGATAGGCACGATAATAGGCCCAGCCATAGCCATCGGCGGGGCTGCTAAAGACATGATAAAGTCGGGCCCCAACAATGCCAGCCACGAGCGACCAGGCGAGTAAATTCCAGATATGATCAGGGTTTTCGCCGGCGTGCCGGGCGTAGTTGCTCGCCAGCCACGCCGCCACGACGGCACCGCCCACGATCAAAAACCCATACCAATACAGTGCAAGGGGGCCATATTCAAAGATGATTGGATTCATCTGTACCACTCCTAACCAGAGAGAATGCGTATGTTATCAACCTTCAGTATAGTTTCGGTAGAGAGAAAACTCAAAGCTGTCTGCCCTCCGTTATCGGTACGCCAGCGAACCTTGTGCAGGTGGACACAGGTGGGGCTCTTATTTGTGTTGGCGGGTTGCGCTACATCCCTATCGCCAATGACAATAGCAGAGACACCGCAAGCCATATCCACGCCGACAACAAACTCTGTTTTTCCCATTCAGGGGAGCGATGAAGCAGCGATCACGACGCTGATTTTGGCCGAACGGCAGGCCGCGATTGACCAGGATTTGGGATTGCTGGGCCAATTGTGGGATGCTGATGCGCGCATTGTCGATGGAAGGAAGAGCGTGACCCCGGCTGACGATTACATTTGGCCGGGGCGCGCCGCTATCTTAGATCGCTATCGCGTGGCGGTCTTTCCCTTTGTGCTGCCGCCACTGGCCGCGCTGGATGCTGCGGCATCGATTACGATCACGGGCGATGCCGCTACGGTGCAGCATGGCATCGATACATGGGGGTTGCGCAAAGCCGAGCAGCGTTGGTGGTTGACCGAACTGCGTTATCAAGTGCCAGCCAGCCAGTGAATCTGCTGCAGGAACACTCTAGGCGTAGGGTGATTTCATCGTGTAGGAAGGGGTGAGTTGCTGCACAGTTTGATAGAAATAGTCGATTGTAAATGGTTTGTGCAGCATGGCCACAAATCCAGATTGCGTGATCTGGTGCATAATGGCCTCGGTCGAGTGGGCAGTCATGGCGATCACGGGCACTGTGGGGTGATGGGTTTTGATCCAGCGCATGAGATCAAAGCCATTCTCGCGCGGGATCACAATATCGGTAATCACAAAATCCCATTGTCCGCTCGATAAGAGACGGCGTGCTTCCGCAATGGTTTGGCAGGTGACGGCCTGATACCCCACCTGTTTGAGCAGCATACAGACGAATCGCCCCAATTTTTCTTCATCGTCGACGACTAGTGCATAGATAGTGGGGGAAGTCTCCACTGACAATTCCTTCATACCATTTTCCCGTGACAGCCTGATTCACCGAGAAATTGTCCGATATCGATCCGCATCCCGTATCGAAAGCAGCATCAGCCTGCATGGGTCCACTTGACTCCACAATTCCTTACACAGGCTCATTGTACTATAATTTAAGACAAAGGTAACTGGTACGTTAGGCCTAATTTTTGCAAGTGTCAACGTAAGAAATCAGCGTATGTGATGTGCTTACGGCAGGCCGCGTTCTAACCAAGTTTCCAGGGTACGGCCAACGCTGAGCAAACTTTCTGCGCTGACTTTGTCCAACGTATCCTGTGTGGTGTTGCGGTGGGGATAGGTAAAACTGGTGATCAGGATGGTCGGTGCGCCCAACTCCAGCAGTGGGGAAGTAATCGTGCCGGCACCATCGCCACGAAATTTCTGCGCATAGCCCAACTCACTAGCCACTTGTTGCAGCGAATCGCGAATGGCCGCGGCGTTATTGTCGGCAACAATCGATAGATTCTGTTCGGCATCGCCAACGGTATCAACAATAAGCACCAAATCGGGCTGGCGACAGCGATTAATACTTTCAGCGGCATTTTGGATGAAGAAATTGCTGCCCCAGGCATGATCCCAATCGGACAAACCACCATTGTCATCGGCATCAAACAGGGCCAGACAAAAAGTATAATCACTTTCTTCAGTATTCAACGTCCGTACGAGTTCGAGCAATACGCCCACGCCAGACGCATTGCTATTGGCACCCACCGGCGCCAACAGACGCTGCTCTGGTGCCGGATCCGAATCGGCAAAGAGGCGCGTATCATAGTGGGCCGCCAGCAATGCCACCGGCGCACCGACCGTTGGCGACGCCGAGATGGCGATGATGTTGCGCGCTGAAACACCATTCAGCAGCGTAAAGGGTTGGAGATAGACTTTCCAATCGGTGCCGGCCAACTCTTGCGCCAGCCAATCGCCAATGGCTACGTTGTTCGGGCTGCCCGTGGACCGTTCGCCATTTTCCACTTGGCGCGCTACATAATGCAACGCTTGTTCCCCCGAAAAGGTGGGCGTGGTGTAGACGAGGCCATATCCCAAATAGCCAAAAAAGCCAATCGCCCCGATCAGCACGCCGACCAAGACGAGTTCAATACTATACAGGCGAAATAGTTGCATAATCCATTCAATCATTTCCCAGAAAATGTTTGTACCCGATCCACTTGCGGAAGGGGCGACGTTTTGCTGGCCAATCATACGTACAGATCAAGCTTGCTCGTTGCGCCGCGCACGGAAGAAGATGCGAATCGGCGTACCGGTAAAGGGAAAGTGCGCACGAATGCTGTTTTCCAGATAGCGTTCATAGGAAAAATGGACGAGTTCTGGGTCATTCACAAAGACAATAAAGGTCGGCGGCTCGGTATCCACTTGGGTGCCATAGTAGATGCGTAGATGGCGGCCATTCTTTGCCGGCGGCATGGAACGGTCATAGGCATCGCGCAACAGTTGGTTCAGCTCGCCAGTGGTCAACCGATGTTGGCGTGCGGCCACGACATCAAGCGCCGTCGGCAATACCTGGTGTACGCGTTGGCGGGTGACCGCGCTAATAAAGAGCACCGGCACATAGCTGAGAAATTTCAGATCCTCGCGCACCCTGGTCGCAAAATTGACCATGGTGTGTTCATCTTTTTCGATCATGTCCCATTTGTTGACAACGACCACCACTCCTTTGCTGCGTTCTAGCACATAGCCAGCCACATGCGCGTCTTGGGCCGTCACGCCATCGTTGGCATCAATCAACAACAAAGCAACATCTGCCCGATCAATGCTGCGCATACTGCGCAAGACACTATAGCGTTCAATTCCCTGCTCGATACTGCCACGCCGCCGAATGCCCGCGGTGTCAATCAGCACCAAAGTTTGGCCTTCAAAGACCACCTCGGTATCGATCGGGTCGCGCGTGGTGCCGGGTACATCACTCACAATGGCACGTTCGGCTTGGAGCAGGGCATTGAGCAAACTGCTTTTCCCCACATTGGGCCGTCCGACAATCGCAATGCCTACCAATTTTTCTTCGTCATAACTGGCGGGATAGGCCGGCAAGGCCAGCACAATCTCATCGAGCAGATCGCCCACCCCGTCGCCATGATAGGCGCTAATTGCGTGGGGTTCGCTGAGCCCCAAGGTCCAAAATTCGACGGCATCTTGCTTGCGCTCAACACTTTCTGTTTTATTGACGGTCACAAAGATTGGCTTATTCGAAAGGCGTAACACCTCTGCGACATCCTGATCCGCCGCGGTCAACCCCTCTTTGCCATCTACAATAAAGAGAATCACATCTGCTTCTTCAATCGCGATCTGCGCTTGATTTTGGATCGGGATGATAAAATCGATAGAGTCGCTGGCCAGCGGCGCAGCATCGATTTGGCGCAAACGGGCGGCACCAATTTCCGAAGGCGCTTCAAGACCACCTGTATCAATAATTGTAAAACCGACGCCATTCCAATCAGCGTCGCCATAGATGCGATCGCGCGTGGTGCCGGGCAAGTCCTCGACAATGGCAATGCGGTGGCCCAGAATACGGTTAAACAGCGTTGATTTACCCACATTCGGTCGTCCTACGAGTGCTACAACTGGTTTCTTTATTTTCATTAAGTTTTAATCTCTGATTGCAACGGTCGGCGTTATCGGTAAGAGTGGCAAGGTGCCTTCTACAGGTGATGTCGCCGGTACTGTAGACGTAATCGTAGGAATTATAGTCGAAGTCATCGTAGATGTGATTGGTGAATCCACCGTAGACGTTACGGTAGCTGTCGCCGTAGCGGTGATGACGACTTCCACCGTTTCCGGCAAAACACCTTCCAGGTGAATATCATTCGGTTTAACAACTTGTGGCTGAATTTGGTGATTTCCAGCGGGCAAGCCATTGACATCCAGCAAAACATAGATATCATCTGAACCTAGTGAACTCAGCAATGTCAACGGGCCACTCACAATCACATCCACCCGAGCGGGGGCAAAACTGGCAGTCAGCCCACTCCCTAAACTTGTTACGAGCGGTTGTAGTGGAATGGTTTTTCCATCTTCAACCGGTAAAATTTCGGCAACCACGGTGACACTATTGCCTTCCGAAGCATTCACCCCTTCGGGAAGAATCAAATCGAGTGTTGTCCGAATATTTTCTTTGGCATTATTCAGCGACAACGGCGTTGTTTCGACTATACCCGACATCTGATCCAATACATTCACGGGCCCATAGAGCACAATGCTAGAGGGCGTTGTAACAACTCGGCCTAGCCTGTAGCCATAGTCAATTTGGCCAGTCAATTTTGCAAGCACAGCCACGGCACGTTGGCCCGGCCAGCGCGCAATTGGAATCGTAATATCTACCTCTGCCGGTTCTGCTTGCACATTCACGACTGGTTCATTCTGGCGATTTAAGAGCTGAACTCTTTCCAACCGCCCTACTTCATTGCGTGCTCCCCGTAGATAGACAGCGGCTTCGGCACTCGTCACTTGATTGATCTGGACCGCAGGACCAATCGCCGTAACGAGCGTGGGGCTGATTGTCGGTTGCTGCCAGGCAAAGCCAAATTCAGCACTATCCATAACCGCTACTTTAACCGGTATGGTTTTGGTAATGACGTCATCGAGTTGGACACGCAACTGCCCACGCTGAACTTCCGTCACAACGATGTTCGAATCGCGGGGCTCCACATGAATCGGCACATCATAGGAGCCGGCGGCTAGATTGCTTAGATCGACATAAGCCGCAATATCGCGCGAGCGCAGTGTATCCCACGAATTCTTTGGCGCGCGCAGCACCAAACGTACATATTCGCTGCTGAGATCTTGCACCGATTGCAGCTTACTCTCGTCCAAACCACGCACCTCCACGGGAATGGTATCCTGCAGATCTTGTGTGATCAGGGGATTGACTTCGTTGATTGCGATCAGCCAAACAATCGTTCCCATAATGAGTGACAGAAACAGTGTGCTGATGTGCCCAATTGCCCTATTCCAAAAGAAGCGCAGGTTTTGTCTGATTTGCATATTATACTCGATAGAAATTGCTCAGAACCGTGCGCAGGACACCCGTCTCTACCCGCAAAATGCGCGCATTTTGGGCAACAGAGACCGAGCCTCTTTCTTCAGAAACGACAATGGTGAGCGCATCGGTTTGTTCGGCAATGCCCAGCGCGGCCCGGTGGCGTGTCCCCATCTGTTTGTCAGTCAGTTCATGTTCGGACAGCGGCAAGACACAACTGGCGGCAATAATGCGTTCACGGCGAATGATCACAGCCCCGTCATGCAAAGCCGTGTTGGGAAAAAAAATCGTCGTCAGCAATTCGGCGGTGATCTCGGCATTCAGCGATACCCCGCGCACAGCAATATCACTGAGCCCCGTTGCCCCTTCAAAGACAATCAGCGCGCCATGCCGCCGCTGCACCAGTTGTTCGACGGCTTTGACCACTTCGTTGATCACACTCTGGGTGCCTGTGTTATCGGCACGACGCCCAAAGAGGGGTGCCGAACGGCCCACCCGTTCCAGTGCGCGCCGCAACTCTGGCTGAAAGATCACCGGAATGGCGACCAAAATGATACTCATACTTTGGTTGAGCAGCCAATTAAAAGCGGTTAAGTCACTCAACTGGCTGACAATGGCCGTGGCCAAAGCAATGAGCAAAATGCCGCGCAGTAACTGTACTGCCTGGGTGCCATGGAAAAAGCGCAGCAGGATATAAAAGACCAAGGCAACCAGGGCAATGTCGAATAAATTTTGTAAATCTTGCAAGCGGCTCAGCGAGGCCAAAATCTGGGTCATCTTTGCGTATACGTCTCAGGGCAGCCAAAAGTTGCGTTCGCCTCGCTTAGCTGCGATAAGTTTCTCTAGACCCGAAAAACTTTTGCACGATTTTATGTGCGGCTTACCCATAAAATGGTAACAAAAGCCTTCGGGCAAACGATTGATCAACCGTCGGTTGTCGCCAACGGATGTTCATGGATTGATTTACCCAACAAGCGGCATACCCCCAATCAGATGGGCCAATACTGCTTTTTGGGCATGCAAGCGATTGTGCGCTTGTGGAAAAAGTAAACTATGCGCGCCGTCCGCCACGGCGTCTGTGATCTCTTCGCCCCTGTGCGCTGGCAAGCAATGCAAGATCTTAACGGCGGGATTGCGCGTGCGTGTCAGTAGCGCCTCATTGAGCTGATAGGGCGGAAAGGTGGCCAAGCGCGTTTCCCGTTCGTCCTCTTGGCCCATACTCGTCCACACATCAGTATAGAGCACATCCGCCCCAATCACAGCATCCAAGTCATCGGTGACCGTCACATCGGCATCGGTATTTTCTGTAATCGCGGGCGCTGGCTGATAGCCTGCGGGCGCAATGATGCGCACGCCCATGCCCACTTTGCCGGCAGCTTGTAACAAACTCGTGGCGACATTGTTGGCCCCATCACCCACATAGGCCAACTGACGGCCCGTGAGATCGCCCACCTCTTCCCACAGCGTAAAAATATCAGCCAATGCCTGACAGGGGTGGCTAAAATCACTGAGCCCATTGATCACAGGCACACTGCCCCACTCCGCCATCTCGATAATCTGATCATGCTCAAAAACGCGCGCCATGATGCCGTCTACATAGCCGCTGAGCACCCGCGCCACGTCGGCGGCACTCTCGCGCACACCTAGCCCCACCTCTTGCGGACTGAGGTAGAGCGCATGGCCGCCTAACTGCTGCATCCCCATTTCAAAGCTCACGCGCGTCCGTAGGCTCGGTTTTTGAAAGATCATCGCCAAAGACTTATCCGCCAGAATCGGCGTATTCCTCCCCAGGGTTGCGCGCTCATTTTTGAGAAATTTGGCAAGCCGCAACAGCCCCCAAAACTGCTCTGTGGAGAGGCTGTGAAGATCCAGAAAATGGGAGAGAGGAGGAATCGAATTGCTCTGCGTTGCCACCTGATCGCTGCTTTCTATTGCTGGAAATGAAAGATTTGCCCAAAAATATCCGCAAAATGTCTATGGTTGTGTTTCACGAATCACGGGATTCGAGAGTGTGCCCAAGCCGCTTACTTCCACTGTCATGACATCGCCGGGTTGCACCGGGCCCACACCGGCTGGTGTGCCAGTCAACAGGAGATCGCCCGGCTCTAGCGTCATAAACTGGGTGACAAAGGCCAGCACACGGCCAATCGAATAGATCATCAAGCCCGTGTTGCCATTCTGACGCACCGTGTCGTTGACCAAACAGCGGAGCGCGCGATTGGCTGGGTTGAATTGGGTGTCGATCCACGGGCCAACCGGACAAAAAGTATCAAAGCCCTTGCCGCGCGTCCATTGCCCATCTTTCTTTTGCAGATCACGCGCCGTCACGTCGTTGGCCAGCGTGTAGCCAAAGATCACATCTGCCGCGTCTTCTTCGGCCAAATGGCGACAACGTTGACCGATCACCACGGCCAACTCTCCTTCGTGATCCACCCGCTCACTGATCGACGGATAGATCACCGGTTCGTCCGGGCCAATCAGCGAACTGGACGGCTTGAAAGAGATCAGCGGTTCCGGCGGCACTTCATTGCCCAATTCTGCGGCATGATCGGCATAATTGCGCCCGACACAAACAATCTTCCGGGGCGTGACCGGTGCCATCAACTTGACATCGTCAATGTGTAGGGCATCGCCGATGATCTGCGGCGCATAGACCCCCGCGCTGAGCGGCGCAAGATAGGGCGCACCTTGCAGCGGATAGACGACCTGATCGACCAACAAACCCCAAGTCGGTGTGCGCTCTGGCCCCTGCCAATCTTGAAACGCTTCGACGAAACGGACAATTTGCATACAGAAACTTCTTTCTTTAGTTGCGCACATGGTTCGGCCAGGCCACTAGTACAGTTGGGCGTAGATACCACGGCCGTTAATCAGGCACGTTACTCGTGTACATCATGGTAAAAATAGGGTACCTTATTTACGCCGGGATCTACTAGCGCCTAGGAAAAACGAGTAGCGTTGATAATGAGTTGAAACTCACAACCTAAAAATTGCACAGCTTGACGCACCATGGTCATCCGGCTGAGAAAGATCTCAAAATATTCGATCACTTGCGCATATTCGTTGTCAATTTGCAATTCGAGGGCAATCACTTTGTCTGCGGCCCGCACTTGTACAAAGCTGTGCGTTGTCGCATAATTGACGCGATCATGAATGTCAAAGTCTGCAATATCCGGGTTTTGGACACGGCTACGATGCACATCCGATTTATCGGCAATGATCAGGGCTGCAGAAACCGCGGTCGTCGCAAAGCCGCGTTCTTCTTCATGATTGCCAATCGCATTGATCACCATCATATACTCTTCTGGATCCATTCCCATGCGCGATAAAATTTGCCAAGCCATCAAGCTGCCACTCAGCGCATGATTTTCACGGTGAATCGCGTTGCCAATGTCATGCAGATAGCCGGCAATATTGGCAAGTTGACATGCGCGATTGACGTACCCTAAGCGCTCTAAAATATCGCAACCAATCGTACCCACCAATCCAGCATGACGTTGCCCATGCTCGGTATAGCCCAGCGTACGCAATGTTTCATTCGCACTGCTAATAAAGGTAATCACTTCTGGATCGCGCCGGACCTGCTCAATGGTCACTTGTGCATAGACTGAAGATCGGGTATGGGGCGGCGCGGGGACAGCGTCTGCGGCAGAATCGGCCATTGTGCGCGCTCGATCCACAGCATCACTATTTATATTATCAGGGCTGATATTGTCCGTAAAACCGTTCATTTCATTCATCCTTTCACGGCTGCTCCCCTGCACTTTTCTAGGTTCTCTTGACACATACAGGGTTCTCAGTTCCCACTTTAGGCAGCTGGTCACGTTGCAAACGTGACCTACGCAAACGGCTGCATCACGATCGGTTTATTTGAGCCGCTGTGTACTAGTAGATCCCGGCGTAAATAAGGTACCCTATTTTTACCATGATGTACACGAGTAACGTGCCTGATTAACTGCCGTGGTATCTACGCCCAACTGTACTAGCCACTTTGACCCACCGCCCAAGCACTCAGCAAGAGGGTTACTAACCAGATAAAGGGATATCGGCGTAGACTATGGTCCTGATAAATGGCGAGCCAAGTTGGGAGCCAGAGCAAAACCAGAAAAGCCAACCATACGGGGAGCTGCAGGAAGAGCAGCACACTCAACATGCCGATTTCGGCTGCGCCTAATAATAGCAAACCCCACGGATCGGCGCTGGAACGTAGATTACGTCCTTCGCCCCAATTGTGCAGCGTCCAGAAGCCAATCAAAAGCAAGGGAACTGTCGATTGCGCTTGCTCATCTGGCGACGGAAAGACGGCCAGCACCAAAAGCGCCGGCAGCGTAATGGTCACCAAGCTGTGCAACAGGTGTGCCGAGCCTTGAAATGTGCGGCGCACCACCCAAGCCAATATACTGGCCAGGAAGACCGCGCCTGTCATCCAAACCGCGGCCCAATCAATAGCCGCGGCAACAACCAGGCCCAGTAACAGACTGGGTAGCCCTACGCGGAAGAGCAGGGGCACCGCGCGCACATAATTCCAATCAAAGAGACGCGCCGCCGGTGATCCTGCTTTCAGATAGGGTAGCCATATCGGGTTGGGCGCAACGGTGGTTTGCAGCGGTAACAATTCGTCACGGCCCGCGGCCAAACGCCAAATGCTGCCCCACAGCGGATCGGCCAGTACCAGCAACAAAATGATTGTACGCCACTGCCAGCGCAACAGCGGCCAGTCAAACCCAATTGCCAGCAAAGCCGCCAGCACAGCCCAGGCAGCCGTAGGTCGCCACGGAAACTGCTCCAGCCAAAACTGGGCATTGAACGTCGCACTGCTGCTAAAGGTAATCGCTGGCTGGCGCACCACATTCATGGCTGGCGCGCTGGGTTCACGCATCTGTTTTGTCATAGATATCAAACAATCATTTCCAGCACCTTGGGCAACAAGGGGGGGTTCCATTACAAGCATCGCGGCGCAGTAGGTCACGTTGCTTCGCTTCAACCGGTTTCTGCGATCAGCACCACGGCATCGCGCGCGGGCACAGTAATATTGGTCAGTTTGCTGGCCTGCATCTCGTGTGTACCCGTACCCCACACATTGCGATAGACACGAGTACTATCTTCCATTCCCTTGACCGTCAAATTGACCGGAACAGCGCGGTGGCCAATATTAAAAATGATAAGGGCAGAAGCGTCCGCTGTCGTCCGCCGAAATGCGTAGATTGTATGATCCGCATGGACTGTTTCATAATCCCCCAAGCTGAGGACGGGGTAGCGATGACGCATAGCAATCGCTCGCCGATGAAATGCTAGCAGGGCTTCATCCCACTGCTCTCTGTCATACCAGGGAAAGGCCGCCCGGCAGCCTGGCTCAGTAGCGCCCGTCATGCCGATCTCGTCACCATAATAGATGCAGGGCGCACCGGGCATGGTCATCTGGAAGAGCGTACAGAGCCGCAACGCACTTTGATCGCCATTGACTGTCCACAAGGTGCGCGCCGTATCATGGCTATCCATCAAGTTGAGCTGACTTTGAATGATCGGCCACGCATAGAGCCCCAGCATGTGTTCTACCGTCTTGGCAAAGGCCTGGGCCGTGAGTGGTGCCAAATGAAAGCCGCCAGGGTGATAATCCATGCGCAGCGTTTCCGCCGCAAAAAAGCCCAACGCGGCGCGGCTAAAAATATAATTCATCACCGCGTCAAATTGATCGCCACGCAGCCAATCTTGGGCGGTGTGCCAAATTTCGCCCACAATGTAAGCATCGGGATTGGCGGCTTTGACGACACTGCGGAAATCTTGCCAGAAGGTTTTATCCTTGATCTCCTCGGGCACATCCAAACGCCAGCCATCAATGCCAAAGTCAACCCAATAGCGCGCCACACCCAGCAAATGCTCGCGCACACCAGGATTGGCAATATTGAACTTGGGCAGACCAGGCATGCCCCACCAGGCGGCATAGTTGATCTTTTCAGTCTTGTCATTGGGGTAGGGACGCAAGGGCCAATCTTCGATGATAAACCAATCGAGATAGGGCGACTTGCCACCATTTTCCAAAATATGATGAAAGGCCCAGAAGCCGCGGCTGGCATGGTTGAAGACACCATCCAAAATGATACGCATGTTGCGGGCGTGCGCCCCGTCCAACAAGTCGCGAAATGCTTGATTGCCACCGAGCAGCGGATCAATCGTAAAATAGTCATAGGTGTGATAGCGATGATTGGAAGCCGAAGCAAAAATTGGGGTAAAATAGAGGGCGTTAATCCCCAATTCTTGCAAATAATCCAGCTTCTCTAGAATGCCATAGAGATCGCCGCCCTGATAGCCTTGTTCGTCGGGCGGTGTGCCCCAGGGCTGAAAGGTAATACCTTTGGCCTGCACCGTCCGCTGGCTGCGCGCAAAACGATCAGGAAAAATTTGATAGAAAACCGCTTGCTTTACCCAATCGGGAGTCTGCACGGGGCTAACTTCAGGATTCGCAATTGGCGTGGCTTCTGTTGGTTCTTGTTTCATGGCTTGCGCTGTCCTTGTCCTGTCAACCGAAGAATTTTTTCGCGTGTTTCGCGCCAGGAGATTTTGCTCAGCCCCATTTTTATCCGGAGCCGCTCCTCTGGCACACCCTTACGAAAATCGCGCACAGCACAGGTCCAGCGCAATGTTTCAAAACCGACTTGGGTATGGCTGATCTCGGCCAGGCTACCGACTTCGTCCAGCACATATTCCAGATTGCGCGGGGTACATTCAAAGAGGAAATTTTCTGGCTTGTACTGTTCCAAATATTGGTGAAAGACAGGGGCCAGGGTTGCATCCAGCGCCATCGTACGATTTTTGTGGGCATGCCGTTCTTCGGGATAGCGTACTGTGACCGTGATTGACTCTATATCAGACAAATCAACATCACTAATCAACAAGCGTGCACATTCCGCTTTTTTCATGCCGGTCTGCAAGAGTAAATTTACCAGCAAATAGGGCCGCGCGTCCGGTTTGTTCCGGTTCCAGAGCGCGTCTTGGGCAACGCGCAGCAATTGATTGATTTCATTATCACGCAAAATCGTCGGCAGGGGTGTGCGCGCCGATTGTTGAACCACCGGTTCAGCCGGATCGGTGCCAATGATCCCAATGCCATGCAGCCAACTAAAGAAAACTTTGATCGTGGTGATCCGGCGTGCCAAGCTTTTGGCGCTACACGGTTTGCCCCGCTCATTTTGCAGCCACTCTAGAAAATCATGCAGATGTTGCGTGTTGACTTGGTGCAGACGTGTTTCGCGCCCCAGAAAGTCTTGTACAATTTTGAGATCGTTGCGAAAGGCTTTAATCGTATTTTCGCTAAATCCTTTGCGTACCATGTATTCATCAAAGGCTGTCACGGTTGCGGTGAGCGTACTATCTGCCCGCAATGGTGCGACCAGGGGTGGTGATTCGGCCTTTTCAGATTGATTTGTCGAACTGACAATTGGGTTATCAGTAATTGTCATCGGTTGCTCCTCGCCATCCAGATTCAAGATCAAACTTTCGCAGATATGATCCGCTCACTATCGCCGCTCATCAGCCATAAATCACGCGCTGCACAGATGAGACAATGCCTTTGTTTCGCGTAGTTATAGTATACGACGCCCTGCTTATTCTGTCAAAGTACTGGCTCGCAGGGCGTATCATTGCTTACCAACGCTGTCAGCAAGAGCGCTATCCAACGTTTCCCGCTGTAGCCAACCTGCCCAAAAAGGATCTACCCTTTACCCACATCTTTTGTTGGGGGATAGGCAAACGGGATCGATGCTTGTCCGCCCTGGGCTAAAGCCACAGGGCTAGGGCGCGACCGCCCCGCTCACGGGGCTGCATGGGCAACCATAGCCCGCTTGAGCGGGCGTTGTTCTGTAGCCCACACCTTTAGGCTGGGGTGACGATGATGCTTCGCTTCACCTTTTCCTGCCCGTTAGCTTGTGGGTAAAGGCTAGCAAAAAGGATAGAGACGTAGCAAGGCCTTTGCCACGTCTCTATCGCTTGTTTTGCCGGTGTGAGATTTTGTCACTCAGTTGCCTGTTCCACCAGATCGATCGGCAATTGAGCGGATTCTATACGCATGTCAGGCTAAAAATCGGCGTTTGATGCAGCAATGAGCCGCGTGCCGAGGACTGACCAAGCGTAGATCTGTGCTGAGAACTTTCCCTGGTCAGTCCCCGGCACGCTATCGCGAAACTCCGGTTTTCAAATTGAACGCAACGGTAGTAAAGACTTTAGTCTTTGTGGGATTGGGGAAAGACTAAAGTCTTTACTACGATTTGATGGATTGGGCGCTTATCACGTTACAAACGTGACCTATAGCAAAAATGGCCGCGCTAGAAGGTAAACCAGCCGTTGCCAAAGGCGCTGGCAAAGACCAAGCTGACAATGCTCATCAGTTTGATCAAGATGTTGAGGGCCGGGCCGCTCGTATCTTTGAAGGGGTCACCCACCGTGTCGCCCACCACTGCTGCTTTGTGCGGATCGGAACCCTTCCCGCCCAGTTGGCCAGTTTCGATCCACTTCTTGGCATTGTCCCATGCGCCACCGGCGTTGGCCATCATCACCGCCAACATAAAGCCCGACGAGGTTGCGCCAATCAGCAGCCCGGCCAACGCTTCCTTGCCCAAGATAATGCCTACAGCAATCGGCACGACGACTGCCAGGGTACCGGGCAGAATCATTTCGCGCAGCGCACTTTCCGTGCTGATGCCCACGCAAGTGCGATAATCAGGCTTGCCGGTGCCATCCATCAACCCAGGAATTTCGCGGAATTGACGACGCACTTCCATGACGATTTGAAAAGCTGCCTTGCCTACGGCCATCATGGTCAGCGCCGAGAAGAGATAGGGCAACATGGCGCCGATCAAAATACCCGGCAGCATGGTCGGATCCAGCAGATTTAGGGTTTGTACTCCAGCCGCTGACACATAGGCGGCTAACAACGCTAGCGCTGTCAAGACTGCCGAACCAATCGCAAAGCCTTTGCCGGTTGCCGCGGTCGTATTGCCCAAGCTATCCAATGCATCGGTGCGTTGGCGCACTTCGGCTGGCAGGTGGCTCATTTCGGCAATGCCACCAGCGTTGTCCGCCACGGGGCCATAGGCATCGGTCGCCAAGGTGACGCCCAAGGTGCTTAACATACCCACGCCGGAGAGCGCCACGGCATATAGACCCGCGGCCACTGTCCCATCCGCCCGATAGCCCAGCCAAATACTGACCAAAATGGCCACCGCCACAATCAAGGCGGGTGCTACCGTGCTGATCATACCGACAGCCAGACCTTGAATAATCGTGGTGGCCGCGCCGGTTTGCGCCGCCTCGGCAATGCCTTGGGTGGGTTTTTCTGTATAGGACGTATAATATTCAGTGGCATAGGCAATGCCGTTGCCCGCAATCAAGCCGACCAAAATGACTAACCAGTAATTAAAGCTGAGCCCCGATAGCAAAATTGCCAACAACGAGAGGACCAACACTAACGCAGAAGCACCCCAGACCGAGCGGCGCAACGCAGCCAGCAAATCTTCCTGGCTCGCATTCTCATCAATTTTAGAGATGAATTGGCTGAGAAAGCCCATCACGCTGCCCGTTGCTGATTTTACCGTCATTTTAGGCTTGGTCGAGACCGCCGTAAAGCTCGGGTATTCACCCTCGACAATGGCTGCTTCGCTGCTCTCAACTGGTGTGTCAACATTGGTATCGGCATGGGTGGTTGGGGTCGCATCCCAGACTTCGCCGACCACCATATAGATGCCAAAGAGCGCAGAGATCACACCCACGGCGGCCACCATGAAAGGCAAGCCAATAAAAGCCAGCGCTTGATCGGGATTCAAGACTGCGCCTAAGGTGGCCGCAGCAATAATCGCGCCGCTGTAGCTTTCAAAGAGGTCGGCCCCCATCCCCGCCACATCACCCACGTTATCACCGACATTGTCGGCAATTACTGCCGGGTTGCGCGGATCATCTTCGGGAATGCCCTGCTCCACTTTACCCACCAGGTCGGCACCCACGTCGGCTGCTTTGGTGTAGATACCACCACCCACACGGGCAAAGAGCGCAATGCTGCTGGCGCCAAAGCCAAAGCCCGTGACATATTGCAGTTGATTGGGATCGCCATTAAAGATCAAATATAGGGTGGTCATGCCCAGCAGGCTAAAACTGACCACCGACATCCCCATGACGGCGCCACTGCCGAAGGCCACGCGCAAGCCTTCATGCAGGCCACGGCTGGCCGCGGCCGCGGTGCGCACATTCGCCCGTACGGCCACATACATGCCTAGATAGCCCGCCCCGCCGGATGCAATTGCCCCTACAACAAAGGAAACGGCGGTTTGCCACTGTAAGAAGACAATAATGATAATTGCCACAATGGCCACGAAAATTGCCAAAAAGCGATATTCACGATTGAGAAAGGCCGAGGCGCCCTCTTGAATCGCTTTGGCAATGGAGCGCATAGTATCGTTGCCTTCGTCATAACTGAGCACATTGCGCAGTTGCCAAAGGACGTATATGACGCCAACAATACCCATCAATAATGCGAAGATAACCGATGCAGATCCTTGTAACAAGATACGTACCCTCCTTCGTAGTTATAAAATAAAAAGTTAGTTTATAATAATGCGAGCAGACAAATACTGTATAGATAGATCTGCCCAGAGCAACGCGTCCAGACAGACAAACGGCAGTCGTTAATTTAGTTCTTAGCAAAGGGCAACGCCCATAGCTGAACTATAGGAAATTATTATCGTATCGGTAAGATTGTATAAAAGACTTCCGCCGTACCAATTATAGTAGGGCTGAAGTCTTTCATAGCAATACAATCTGTGATTTGCAAAAATTTCAAAACATCACGAAATCAACGAAAATAGCGCTTGTCTATCGAGACAAATGTGGCAACATTGTAATTTGATTGACAAGCAGAAGTCAAATTACACATAAGTGTATCACCTAAGTGCATACGCGTAGTACTTTGTCGAAGGATCAAAATCATGGCGAATCAGCGCCCCACAATTTATCTGGATCACGCAGCCACCACGCCGGTTGCGCCAGCGGTGCTGGCTGCCATGCAGCCCTATTTCAGTGAACTGTATGGCAACCCATCGAGCATCCACCGTGTTGGTCGGCGCGCCAACGTGGTCTTGGAACAGGCGCGCCGTACCGTTGCGGAAGCGATTGGGGCGCTGCCCAAAGAAATCATCTTTACCAGTGGCGGCACCGAAGGCGATAATGCGGCGTTGCGCGGCATCGCTCTGGCCCGCCGCGCCGCAACCGGCGCCAATCGCATCATCACGTCGCCTATTGAACACCATGCCGTGCTGCACACGGCGTTTGATCTGCGCGATCACTTTGGCTTTGACTTGACAGTGTTGCCAGTAGACAGGGAAGGTCTCATCGCCCTGGTAGACATGGAACGCGCCCTGGGCGACGGTCGCGACATTGCCGTGGTCAGCGTGATGTTGGCTAACAATGAGATCGGCGTGATCCAGCCGCTGGCCGCGCTGGGGGAACGCTGTCGCACGCTGGGGATTCCCCTGCACACCGACGCCGTGCAGGCTGCCGGCAAACTGGCGCTGGATGTTAACGCGTTGGGCGTGGCTGCCCTCAGCACGAGTAGCCATAAATTTTATGGGCCCAAAGGTGTCGGGTTTCTCTACCTGCGCCATGGTACACCCTATTTGCCCTTGCTGACTGGCGGCAGCCACGAAGGCAATCGTCGTGCCGGTACCGAAAATGTGCCGTTGATTGTCGGCATGGCGCAAGCGTTTGCCCTAGTCGAAGCCGAGCGCGCGGCGGAAAGCGCACGGCTGCGCGTGCTGCGCGATCAATTGATTGGCGGCATTTTAGAAGAGGTCGCAGATGCGTACTTGACTGGCGCACCGGAGCCGCGCCTGCCCAATCTGGCTAGCTTTGTCCTGCGCGGGGTAGAGGCCGAAGGGGTGTTGATTGCGTTGGATCTCGCCGGTATCGCGGCCAGCAGTGGCAGTGCTTGCACAAGCGCTGCGCAACAGCCCAGCCATGTATTGGAAGCACTGGGGATTACCGCGCCCGACGCGCATGGTGGCCTGCGCTTCAGCCTGGGACGCAGCACCACCGTCGATGATATTCGCTATGTGGTTGAAAAGTTGCCGCAGATTGTGACACAACTGCGCGGCGTATAACACAACTTACTGCTGTGGCTGCTCGGCGCGCCATGCGTCGGCGATCAGGCGGAAAATATCGGTTTCGCTCACTATGCCCACCAATTGCTGTTGGTCGCAATGGGTGGGTGATGTTTCTACCACTGGCACCCCGCCAATCTTGTGGTGCATAAACAGGATTGCCAGTTCGCCCACCGTGGCATTGGGGCCAATCGTGATCACTTCGCGCGTCATCACATCGGCGACGGACATCCATTCGGTCTCGGCACCCGGCTCGTAATTATTCAAAACGCGGTCGGCGGTGTCGGCCTCTAGGACATCGGCATCCGTCACAATGCCGACCAGACAGCCGTTATCATCGACTACAGGTAGACGGCGAATGGTAAATTCCTCCATGGCCTGCGCCGCATCTGCTGCCAACGCACCGGGATGAATGGTGATGACTGCCTGTTGCATAATTTGATTGACAAGCACACGGTGCATAAAACACTTCCTCTTTGGTCAATAATCAAACTGAAATCTAGGTAATTGATTTAGGAGTTACGCAGTTGGAAGCATTACGATCTCTGGGAGGCCGGCAGGATGCCAGCGTTCCCAGGCAACTGCGTAACTCCTATGATTATAGCACAATGTGCGACAGACCATGTACTCGCTGGAGCTGATTGCGAGTAGCGTTCTTGGGTCATTGTGGTATATACTACAAAAGTAATGCGATGGTTCCTACCCACATGGATACGCTCTGCCTGTTCCCGCGGGCGTCATTGCATCCTTGCGCCGCAAATCATGGGGTGGGTAGGTGCCTGGAATTAGCCAAGCTTCCTTCGATTTCTTACACAAATTTTAGCTCTATCAACTTACTATGTCAGAGGAGAAACCTATGTTTAAACAGCGCACGTTGGCCGTGGTTGCCAACCTGTTGCTCACGCTGGCTTTGCTCGCGACCGCCTGCGCCCCTGCTGGCGCACCGGGCGCGGCACCGGCAGCGGAGAGTGCGAGCAGCGAGGCTGGCGAGTTTGTGCCCGTCACCTACACCTATGCGGGTAACGGCATCCCTGTGGATCTACAAAAGGTGCAGGACGCCTTGAATGAGATTCTGCACGAAAAAATTGGCGTCGATTTGACCCTGGAGCCAATCGACTTTGGTGCCTACAATGATAAGATGCAGCTGCGTCTGGCCGCTGGCGAAGCGTGTGACATCATCTTCACCGCCCCCTGGACCAACAGCTACACCAATAACGTCGCCAATGATGTGCTGCTGCCGCTAGACGATCTGTTGCAGACCGAAGCGCCCGGCCTCTGGGCTTCCATGCCACCCACCACCTGGGACGCGGCCCGTATCAAAGGCAGCATCTACGGCGTGATCAATCAACAGATTTTCCCCAAGCCCTGGGGTGTGCATGTGCGCACCGATTTGCTGGAGAAATATGACTTCAGCCTGGATAATGTCAATCGTTGGGAAGATATGGAACCCTTCCTCGAAGCTGTGCTTGATGGCGAAGGCATTACCCCGATCATTTCCGCCGACCAAGGCGCCAGCATGTGGCGCGCCACCTACTATGGTTATGATCCACTGGATGATGGGATTGCCTTCCTGGGCATCAAGGCCGATGATGAAACCATGACTGTGGTAAATATTTTGGAAACCCCCGAGTATCGCGAAGCTGTCAACTTGACCAAGAAATGGGTCGATGCGGGCTTCTTCTCCAGCAGCCCGCCCACGTCCGACGAAGCGCGTGCCAACTTCCGCGCTGGTCTCTATGCCATGGGTTATCATGTCGAGAAGCCAGGCAATGACATCGAATCGGAAACGGCCTATGGTTGGGAATTCCAGAGCAAGAATCTGACCGATCCGTTGATTCTGGATACAGCTGGCGCAACGGCTACGCTCAACGCCATTTGCAAAAGCTCCAAGCACCCAATCGAAGCCATGCGCGTGCTGGAACTGCTCAACACCGACGCCGAAGTCTACAACCTGTTGTCGCGCGGGATTGAAGGCGCACATTGGGTCTGGGTCGATGAAGCGAACAAGGTCATCGGCTACCCCGAAGGCGTGGGTGCCGACACCAGCACCTATAGCCCCAATACCGACTGGGAATTTGGCAATCAGTTCAATGCCTACTATCGCGATCCGCGCCAAGTGGGTGCCTGGGAAAAAACCAAGGAAATGAACGATACTGCTTTCCCCTCGGTTGCACTGGGCTTTGTGGTCGACCGCACCACGATCCAAACCGAGATCGCACAGGTAACGGCCATCCTGACCGAAAAGAACACACCAATTGCCAACGGCTTTGTTGCCTACGACGATGAGATGCCGTCTCTGCTCGAAGAGATCGAGGCTGCCGGTGCGCAAACGATCATCGACGAAGTGCAGCGCCAATTGAATGAATGGGCTGCCGCCAAGGCCGGCACGACGAAGTAGTTCCATGTCCGTACAATAACGTACCAGGGAACAGGCTGATCTTGTGTCATCCTGTTCCCTGCCCCGCTCGCTTTAGCGCTTCAAAAAGAGAACCGCCGCCGACTGTACGGGTGTGCCTGCCGCTAGTTTCCCCCAAGACAGGGCATCGCACCACTCCCCAGGCTGTGCCAATTCGCTGCCCACTTGCTGGGCAACCGCGGCTGCTGTGTCTGGCAAAAAGGGGGCCAATGCTTGGGCGATCAGGCGCAGACTTTCGGCCATGACGTACAGGCTCGTGGCCAGCCGTTCACTTGCATTTTGGTCGTCAGCCTCCTTGGCCTGCTTCGCCAACACCCACGGCTCTACCTGGACAATATATTTATTGATCGCTGCAATCAGCTGCCAAATCGCGCCCAGTGCCCGATGTAGGGCAAAGTCGGCCATGGCGCGATGTAACTCTTTCTGGGTTTCGGCGGCCAAATGGTCCAGGGTGCGTCTTTTTGGTTCGGTAGATTTGCGTTCATACCGGCGCTCCTGAGAAAA
>DAOTTR010000589.1:0-9941 GCA_034437715.1 Caldilineaceae bacterium | reverse complement strand
ATTATTGTGTTGCGCCAGGGTGAGATCATCGAAGAGGGCAACCACGATGCCTTGATGGCCCGCGGCGGCCATTATGCCGAACTGTACAACACCTACTTCCGCCACCAGTCGCTGGAGTATATTAATGCCTGGAATAAGAAGCAGGCGCTAGAACCAATGCAGATGCCCGAGGTATAGCGTTGTCGAGCACGGGCTGAAGCAGTTGAGGGGAGGTACACCTGACAGGTTTTGGAAACCTGTCAGGTGTGTTTACCACGAATGTCGACAGAACCTATGTTAATAGGATAAATTTCGGCTTGAAAAAGCCAACTGCGCGGCGCCGATCACACCCGCGTCATCGCCTAACTGAGCGGCGACCACTTCAACCGTGACGTAACCCCTGGCCAACAGGTAACAGTGCGCCAGCATGGCGCGCCGGATCGGTTCAAGAAGTAGGTCGCCGACTTCGGACATGCCGCCACCGACAATGATCTTTTCGGGTTCAAAGAGCGAGACTAAGGCCGCGAAACCGATGCCTAACCGCTCACCGGCACAATTGACGATCGCTTGCGCCACTGGATCGCCCTGTTGGGCGGCTGAAAATACAGCGGATGTAGTTAACCCCTCGGCCCGCCCCATCACCAGATCGCGTAGCAATGTCGGTTGGCCACTTGCTAGCGCCTGGCGGCCAAGCCTGGCAATTGCCGGACCTGCGGCCTGGGTTTCTATACAACCAATCATGCCACAGTCGCAGACAGGTTCGGCAGCTGCGCAGAAGGCAATATGACCAAATTCGCCGGCCATCCCGTGGTGGCCAACATAGAGCTTACCGTCAATCACAATCCCGCAACCCAACCCAGTGCCCAGGGTAATCATAATAAAGTTTCGACTCCCTTGGCCAGCCCCCTTCCACAGTTCACCCAACGTGGCAACATTCGGGTCCGAAGCGGCATAGACGGGGATACCAAGTTCACGGCGTAGGGTGTCCAGCGTGACGATGTTCTGCCAATGGGCCATTTTGGGTGCAAAAATCAACTCACCCCGCAGTCGATCCATCCAACCAGGGATGCCAAGCCCCAGACCGGCTAAATTTTCCACACATGTGCCAGCCTGGGCGGCCAGACGATAAACGGTATCTACGATCACCTTTTGGCCTTGAACTGGATTGTTAATCGGTGACGCGGTGTGCAGAAACGCTTTGATTTGCCCGGTGTGATCAACCACAGCCCCACGTAAGTTTGTTCCGCCAATATCGATGCCGACAGCAAGCTGATTCTGTTTTACATCGAGCATAATTTCACCTTGCAATGAATAGACTATGTGAACGCTATAACAGGAGCTACAACGTCCATGCCGGATCAAACTGTCCTGGATCGGCGAGGAATGCAAAATCGGCTGGATGGTGGACGACCCAGGGATAAAGCAGCTCGCCCCAACGCGCTTCCCAACTTTCAAGCTGGCGACAAGTGACGCGGCGCAGTGCCGGTAAGGACACATAGTGCGCATTCGCCACGACTTCTGGCGCCGCGAATCCACGCCGTATATAATAGAGTTTATACCGATTTGTTTTGTACACCTGTGACAGGATGACAGGATGACAAGATGAATAACGCCTGGTCATCTTGTCATCTTGTCATCCTGTCAGATCACGGGATTAAATCGATATAATGTCTAATGGGTGCCACCCCGTCTTGCGCGATAAGGCTCGGTAATCGGCGTCAGAGTAGCAGCGAGAAAAGCCTCAAAGACCAAGGGTTCACTGCCCCAATTAACGGTTAAATGACCATAGTTGGGTGCGACATAAAATACATCACCCGCCGTCGCCTCTACCAACAGGCTGTCGTCCACCACATTGTACGGCGGCGAGGAAGCCTGTAATAAGAAGTAACCGTGGCCATGCAACACTTTATAAACTTCCGGTGTCGCTAGTGCGCTCCCAGGCACTGGTGGATGGTAATGGCCCTGTGTTTTTGCATATTCATTGCCATAACAGCCAGGAAATAGAACGACATAGGCATGATTAATTCCATGCTGCTGCAATACTGCCCCATCTGTGGCCCGATAGGCATCCCAATAGACGCGGTAGATGTCTTGCGTTCCACCGACTGAGGAATCCATCCAGACGGCGTTGAGACTGTCGATCTGCCGCACACTTTCGACCATCGCACTCATGACATCGCCGAAAATTAACTGTCCATCATCAGTGAGCGACAAGCTGATTCCGGCAATTTGACTTAAATCTACCATAGGTTTCACCATCTGTAAATCGAGTTTTAAGCAAGCAAATAGGGGTTCTCCAGCAACGCTTTGATGCGCGCTAAGCAGGCAGCCGCTGGTGCGCCGTCGACCGCCCGATGATCAAAAACAAGACAGAGTTTCATCCGAGGTCGGCCTGTCGGCTGGCCGCCGATAGCGACAACTTGATCTGTAATCTGTCCAATGCCTAAAATGGCGGTCTGGGGTGGGTTAATGACAGGGACAAATGTTTCGATGCCCAAGCCCCCCAAATTGGTGATCGTAAAGGTGCCATCGCTCATTTGTTGAGGAGAAAGCCGGCGTTGGCGCGCCAGGACGACCAACTCTTTGAGCGTTGGTCAAGGGTAACTCGGCAATCACCTGGCCACCACGTGCCATATAGCCGTGGATGGCCTGGCGTTCTGGCTCGGATAAGGCCAACATGAAAGGAATGGCAACGACTGCCAGGTCACAGGTCGCGGTAAAGGGCTGGGTCACAAACTCTACTGCATAGCCCAAATCTAGCAAAAGCGCATAAAGACCGTTGACCGTCGCTTGCAAGGGCGCTTGGCGCGCATTCGCCGCCCATACCATCTCACGCGTCAAATAGATGCCAACCCGCGGCGTTACGGTTTGGCCCGTGGCGATGATGCCCTCATATTGGCGCAGTTCAGCAATTACCTGTTGTGTTGCCAGGCGACGCTCGGTGTCGTACGTATCGGCGTCGACCATACCATTGATCCAGGGTTCTGGACCAGCCATGAGCGGTTCCCAGCGGTAAAAGTAAAGCGCTGGACACGCATGGCTAAATATTTTATTGACCTCCGCTGCGATGTGAATGCCAGACCAGAGCAGATAATTCGCAAATGGCCCGCCCTGGAATTCAGTCACCCAGACCTCTTTGCCCGGCGCGAGCGCCTTGAGCAAATCAATCCGAGCGCCGGCGTCGGCGGCCTGTTCGGGCGCTTTATGCGGATAGTTGCTATGCGAGGCATAGTCGACCTGGTCCGCCGCCCACCAATCTTGACCATTCCACTCCAGATGATAGGGCGTTGTATAGTTAAAGCTGGCCAGTGCAGCAGGTTGGTGCTGCTTAATGATCTGGATGCCGGCCAATAAAAACTCGCTCAAATTGCGGGCGGTGAACTCGCGCCAGTCGCGCCAGAAACTGGTCGCGGCTGGATCCACAGTGCGCGGCGGTTCGACAGCCGCAAAGTTCCCAAAATCTGTACCCAAACACTGGTTCATATCGGCAATCGAAGCAAAACGGTTAGCCAAATCTTGCTGATATTTGGCGATTGTATACGGAGAATAACAAGGATGATCGCCAGGTCCGACACTGGGCTCATTGTGGATATCCCAGGCAAAGACCGCGGGATGAGCGCCAAAACGCACGACACAATCGCGCACCAATTGATCGCGCTGTTGGCGGTAGACAGGGTGATTGATACAGGCGCGCTGCCAGCGATAATCATACTGATTGAGCGGATAGGCCTGCCCCTGTCGATCAACCACTTTGGCGTCGGGATATTCCTCAAGAAAGCGATCATTTACATAAAAGGTGGCAAAACCAAAGAGAACGTCGATAGCAAGCGCGTGGCAGATATCCAACAAACTTGCCACTTCATCCAGTTTGCTATCAAAACCGATCCGAATGCGGATCGAGTCGAAACCGGTCTCTTTGATCTTGGCCAGATCGCGACGCCAATCAGCCTCGCCTTGCGGCAACCACTCTACACGCGTGGCCATGCCGCCGAAGGGATATTCATAATGCGTGCCAATGCGCAGGTGTCTGGCTTTGGTCGTCATGCTGATTACTCCTGATTCCAACACCCTGGCGTGTAGGGCTCGCGCTGGAAGAGCATTTTTCGCTGCGGGCTTGCGTTCTCTAACCATTCTGGTGGGATGGCCTGCGTCCAACGATGCGGCGGTCCCACTTCTTTGAAGATATAGTTCAAGAAGATGCGAAATGGTTGTGCGGAATCCACCGGTTTAGGCGCAACCCCGTGAAAGGTTCTGGCATTTAAAAAAACCATACTGCCAGGCGGCAATTCCAAATGTTCCACCTGGAGAGGACGACCGGCGACTTCATCGTACTCACCCGCCAGCAGCTTATCTGGCGTGACATCTGGCGTGGGGGCGACACGATGGCTGCCCGGGATCACCGACAAACTGCGATCGCCGCGAGTAAATCCATTGGGATAGTAGAGCATCTGGATATACCAACGCTCGCGTTCGGCAATGTTGATCGGGTTGTCGTGCTTCCAATGATGATGGTCTTGATGAAAGTGCAAAGACGGTGCGCCGCGCAGCGACACATGCAGGGTTGAATGACAAAAATGATACTGATCGCCAATCACAGCTTGGAGCAGTGCAGTCACCAACGGGGCATCGAACAGTTGATCCGACCAGGGTCCATTGTTATTCCAGTCGCGGACTAGCAATTGGTAGGGCTGGTTAAGTTTGGTGCGCGCTTCATCCGTTTGCCGGACAAAATCAACAATTTGTTCATGGTTGACAGTTTCATCCATCAAACCCGCCAGACCCTCTTCCGTAAAGATCGCGGGAAAAGCCACATAGCCATCCCGATAAAAAGTGGCGAGGTCTTCTGCGGTAGGGGCATCAATTTGAAAGATTGGACTTTTCATGCTGGCATTCCTCATCATTTCTTAGTCAACAAAATCTAGGTAAGTCATCAGGTTTTTGAACAAACAACAAAGATTCTTACCCTCAAGCACGTCAAGGGTTCCCAGTTTTGCTTGGCGGTCTTTGTGGTAAAAATCCTTTTTGGTTTGGGGTTATCCAGGTTAGGTAAACGTCGCCTTATATAACCTCATCCCTTAGCCCTTCATACCGGTCACGGAGATGCCTTGGATGAAGGTGCGTTGGGTAAAGAAGAAAAGCACAACAACGGGAACGGTAAGCACCGTGGTCGCGGCCATCATCCAGCCCCATTGAACACCAGAAGTGCTGGCAAACACCTGGATGCCCAGGGGAAGCGTATATTTGTCGGGATCATTCAGGTAGATCAATGGTCCCAAAAAGTCATTCCAGCTGCCCAGGAACTGAAAGAGTGCTACGGTTGTCAGGGCCGGCTTGGCCAGCGGCAAAATAATATGGCGCAAGATTCCAACTTCTAAACAACCATCGATCGTGGCCGCATCATCCAAATCCTTCGGTATGCTGAGGAAGAATTGGCGTAGCAAAAAAATAAAGAATGGCACGCCAAAAGCATGGGGAATGATCAGCGGCAAAAACGAGTTGACCCAATTGAGTGAGCGATAGATGATAAAGAGCGGGATCATCGTAACTTGATAGGGCAACATCATGGTGGCGAGCATGAGAAAGAAACAGAGATCGCGCCCCACCCAACGCAGGCGCGAGAAACTAAACGCGACAAGCGTGCTGGAGATCAGCGTCAAGCCCGTACTCGACAAGTCGATAATCAAGGTGTTGCGCAGTTGGCGCAAAAAGGGGAAATAGCTCAGCGCCTCGGGGTAATTCTGCCAGCGGTTCGGGTTGGGGATCCAGATCGGCGGCATGGTAAAAATCTGATCCAGCTCTTTTAAAGAGGTTGAAACCAACCAGAAAAAAGGTAGAATAAAGAGAATCCCAGCAACCGAAAGCAACACATGCCCAATTGCCCTGCCAATTTGCTGCTGCCTGGCCCAAGAAGCAGTGCCAAGCGAGCCACGTAGTTCTTTTTGATTTGTTTGTGCTGGCGATAGGGAGTGATCGAGACGACTCATTCTTTATTTGCTCCCATCACCTTCGTAATAGACAAAGCGCGCTGAAGTGCGGAAAACGAAGATGGTCGCGGTCACTACCACCAGAAATAGCACCCAGGCCATCGCCGAAGCATAGGGCATCTTGAAGAACTCAAAGGCGTTGCGGTAGAGGTAAAGCGCATAAAAGAGCGTTGCATCCAGCGGGCCACCTTGCGTCATAATAAATGCTTCGGTAAAGGTCTGAAATCCACCAATGACGGCAATAATAAAGTTAAAAAAAATGACCGGCGAGAGCATCGGCAAGGTGACATAGAACACACGCTGCAATAACCCCGCGCCATCGATCATGGCCGCTTCATACAGTTGTTGGGGGATATCTTGCAAGCCAGCCAGAAAAATGACTACAGTCCCGCCAATTGTCCAACTCCCCATCAAAATCAGCGCCAGCTTAGCCAATCCTGGATCGGCCAGCCATCCAGGACCGCGCAACCCCAGCAGGCTCAAGCCAGCATTGATCAGCCCGTACTCTGGATTAAAAATCCATAGCCACAAGACAGATGTGGCCACCACCGGCACGATCGTGGGCAAATAATAGATGGTTCGATAGATGGCAACGCCGCGCAGTTTCACATTTAGCAGCAGCGCCAACAAGATCGCCAGCGCAATATGGAACGGCACGCCCAAGATCACCATGTAAGCGGTGTTGTAGAGCGAGACCCAAAAGAGTTTATCTTGCCCCAGCAGTTCGCGATAATTGCTAAACCCCACCCACTGCATGGGTTGGCCAAATGTTGTATAGACGTGCAAACTATAGTAAAAAGAGGCAATGATCGGGTACAGGGTGAAACCGAGGAAACCAACGATCCAGGGCGAGGCAAAAAGCAAGCCAACTCGTAGCCTCCGCCACTCCCGACGTGGCAGCAATATCTTCACAAGCGACTCCTTCTAGCGTCTGGTAGGTGAAATAAACAATCACCTACCAGACACGCATCATGGCTACGCTGCCGTCTGTTTGCGGAAGTCGTCCAATTCCTTCTGCACTTTTTGGGTTAGTGCATCAAGCCCATCCTGGGGTTGTACTTTGCCATGCACGACCTCGTCAACCAGGCGGTTCATCTCATCCTTGTAGAGCTCCAAGACCGGGATCCGCGGCCAAGCCCGCCCACCGGACTCTGCCATTTCGATGAATTGGTCATTGTACGGATAACTGTTTAGGAATTCCGGATCACGGGCCGCCTCCAACAGCGGTGGGATATCACCCACTAAGTTGCCGAACTCAATCTGACAGCGTTTGCTGGCGAATTCCTTGGCCAACTCCCAAGCGCCCTCGGGATTCTTCGCCCCACTAGGTACATTGAACATGGCGCCAATCTCAACCAGGCTGACAGGCTCAACACCAGCGGCCGTCGGCGACTTTGCCACGATATACTCAAGGTCGGGCGCATAACGTGGGATCCAACTTCGCTTCCAACTGCCATCAATCTGCGCCGCGACTTTGCCCACATACCAGGGATCGTCAGGTGACATAGTCGCCCGGCCAAAGCCAGATTGGAAACGATCGATGTTGTCAATGCCATACTTTTCGGCATAGCTGACAAACCATTCTAGGGCTTGTAGAATGTGTTCGTCGCTGCCCGCCAGGATCTTGTCGTTTTCCTCGTCATAGAAGTTAGCGCCATGCGCCCAGCCCCAATGCCAAAGATTACTATTTTGCCAAGGCAGGAAACCCAGTTGGGTCAGATTACCGTCCGCATCTAGCGTGGTGAGCTTTTCCGCCATGTCATCAAGCGCAGCTATATCTGTGGGTGGTTGTGCCGGATCAAACCCAGCTTCCTCATATAACCCTTTGTTGATATGGAGTGCGAACATGTTGAGTGTGTGGCCCGTGCCCCACAAGTGATTTTCCGACCAGAGCGCTTCATAGGCCGGCTCGGACCAACCCTGTCCAGTCCAGCCGTCGCGTTCGGCATAATCTTCCAGCGGTAAAAGTAGCCCACGGGGACCCCAGGTATAGGCCTGACTCCAGAGTGAGACCAAATCTGGCGGGCTACCACCTTCGATCGCTACTTGGGCTTTTTGCGCGACATTGCCCCAGCCAATCGACATGAAAATTGCATTTTTGCCCGTCTCTTCGTTGAAACGCGCGACTTGCGCCTCGGCTTGCGCGGCCTCTTCCAGACCAAACATTGACCAGTAGATAATGGGTGCGTTTTCGGCTGCGGGCGCTTGCTCCCCACCAGCAGCCGATGGGCCGGGCGCGGGCGGCACGCAGGCGACCAACAGTGTGCCACCAATGCCTAGTGCCGCCGCCCTCAGGAATGATCGTCGCGACAGTTGTGGATCCGGGCTAATTTCATTTGACATGGTTCCTCTTGCCTCCGATTTGAATATGGCTCGTCTGTGAAAATGCGCAAAATACTCTTTTACCGTTACGCAAAATAATGCATTTGAACACCTTCGGCGGATAAGCGTTTGAATAGCTAAATGGTGAGTACAAACCTAAAATAAGCGAATGCAATTCCTCCCGGCACTGCATTGAAGGAACTTTGCCAGGACAGAGGCTGAATGTTTGGGTGCAACGTTCAAGCCCATATAGGAACAGAAATTACGCTTTTTGATAGAGTTTAGATGTAGAGAGCAGAAAATAAACCAAAATCAATCATATTTAATCAAAATATATCATAGCTTTCAAGCAGTGTCAAGCGGCTTATTTTGTAATTCACGAAATAGTCAAGCCATAATCTAGGCAAAATACGCCGATTATGGTACAATTCATCTAGAATAGAGCTATACAAGCCCACGCAGATTTACCTATATAGCCTACTCGCCCTCAACAACTAGATGAATCTTTTTGATTGATTTTGATTATTTAACAAGATATGAGTAGATAAGATACGAGCACCCCCATGATTCTCTCTAACCATGAGCGCCAAGAACAACTGCTTCAATTAATTGAGCAACAGCGCCGCATTAACGTCGCTGAGATATGTCAACATTTTTCGATCAGCGAGGCCACCGCGCGCCGAGATCTGGATATGTTGGTTGAAAAAGGTCTGATTCGCCGTGTCCACGGTGGCGCAATCGCAGTTCATCTTGCACCACCGGAACCACCTGTCATTCAGCGATCAACCGAACAAGCCGAATTTAAGCAACGGATTGGTCGATTGGCGGCCAGCCTGATCCACAATCATGAGACAGTCTTTTTAGGCAGCGGCACGACAGTGCTTGAAGTGGCCCGCAACCTCAATAATTATGAAAACTTAACTGTGATTACCAATTCGTTACCGGTGATGGATACACTCAGTGATAAACCGGGGATTCACCTGATCGGGTTGGGTGGGGTTTTTCGGCCTGGGGAGTTGTCGTTCATTGGTCACATCACCATTCAAGCGCTGGCTGAACTGCGCGCCGACAAGGTGATCATGGGCATTCGGGCGCTGGATCCGGATGAAGGTCTGACAAACGATTATGTGCCAGAGACGACAACAGCGCGGGCGATTCTAGCGGCCGGTAAAGAGATCATTTTTGTCGCCGATCACACAAAGTGCGGACGTGTATCAGTCGCCTTTGTGGCGCCAATCAGCGTGGTAGACATCCTCATCACCGATTCAGAAATCGCGCCTGAACTGCGTGAAGATTTTGCCATGAAGGGAATCCGCATCTTAACCGCATAAAATTTGCTGGGCGGCGTTGCGAAGGTTTTATGGCTTGGGGGCGTTCAATCGGCAAACACTGGCTGGAATCACCGCGTAGACCGCATAAAGCTTAGCTCAAATGGCTGAGCGTAAGATTTAGTAGGATTTGCGTAGGTTTTCGGTAGTTGACAAAGTCCAAAAATGTGTTAAACTATAGATATAACCCTTTTGTCTGTGTGCGGCTTTGCCGTTATCGGGGGAACACAGATGAAGGGGTTATATTTTTTTCCGCTATTCCCCTAAAATTTCCCCTTCACGTCCGTTTGTTTACCATCTTTTCCCATCCCCTACCAGAAGTTGCATC
>DAOTTR010000588.1:0-14239 GCA_034437715.1 Caldilineaceae bacterium | reverse complement strand
AGTTTCTCTGCATTCGCATTGAAGGTCACGAGAATGTGCTTTGTATACAGGTTGGGGTCAGGATAGAGTAGGACCATTTGGTCACTCATGTTCCCGCCGGCGCGGGTGGTTTGGGTGATGAACTGAGCTTCATAGATCATCACCAGCGGTGCTTTGCCCATTCCCATCACCAGATAATCTTCAAAAGGGGCTTCCGATGAATATTCGGTAAAGCCCTGCGCCAAGAAGAGTTTTTCCAGATCGGCCAACAAGTCGGGATTGTAGTTACTTTGAACAATATTATTGCCATTCAATACATAGCTGCTCAGTGCCAAATACATTGCTGCTGAGTTAGAGCGTCGAATATCGGTCGATGTGATGAGGACGCGTTTGTTAACATTGTAAGCCTCATTGTTCTTCAAGTCGCTCCAGCGCACATCATTTTCAACCAACTTTAGATATTCAGCCATGTTCAGCGTATAATAAGCCCCTTCATTTTTGGCAATCCCATTGGCAACTAAAATTTCTGCAATGGGCTTCCAGGAGGCAATCGCCATCGGGGTAAAGAACACGTCGTACGCTTTGCTGCCCGGCCTTTCAGCCTGAATTTTCTGGGCCCCAGGAATCCCCGCCGGAAAGCCAAAATCGTACTCGCCATTATTCAGCTTGGCCGCAATTTCGCGCGAGCCAGCCTTTTCAATTTCCACTTGTAGACCGAGTCGACGCAAGGCTGCTACAACCCGTTCATCCTTGAAAAACTCTTCTTTTTCCGAACCAATCAGACCACGAATCGTGACAACTTGTCGAGCGCGGAGTGCATCGCTAGCTGAATACCAAATGCCTGCTCCCACGCCGACAAGTAGAATCAGACTTAGGATCGGCCCAAGCACCCGTCGTAGTGATGAATTTGGATTACGTACGGTGACTGACATGAATGAAAACCCTTCGTGTAGTTTCGCCACTAGTTGTGTCAGGCTTACTGTTCGTGCCTGAATATAGTGAAAAATAGGTAAATCCCAAATAATCTATACGGAAAAATAGCAAATAGTTTTTAGGAAGATTTAGCATAAAAACTATGCTTCAACTTTAGCATGAACAAGATTTCTCTGCTAAGAAATTTTCCCGACATCCGCCTGACTTTTTGCCGAAAATTCTAACTTATTCATTGATCGTTAATCTCACTATACTGCTGCTTGGTCAACAATAGATTAACAATCATTGGAGAAACCATAGAAGCTATCTTCCAGTTAACTACTTGATTGGAAGATAGCAGGAGGAGGGAGCCGTAATTCGCAGATAAATGAGTACGCGCCGCCGATTAACCATTACGCGTCCTTAAAATTTCGACAATCTCTAATTAATCGCACCGTGATAAAGTTAAACCATCATTATTAAAAATCGATCATGCGCCGGGAGCAACTGTCATGGTAAAGGCATTTTTATGTCGCAGTTTGTCACTAGTCTTGTTACTAGTATTCTTTTCGGGTAGTAGTGCCGCGTATGCACAAACGGTTGGCCCTGTTGACCCAGTTGACTTACGTATCATGACCTTTAATATTTGGATGGGTGGGGAACTGGTCGATTTCGATCAAGTTGTAGAGGCTATCAAAGCTGCGGATGCTGACATTGTCGGGTTGCAGGAAGCGATTGGCAATACGCGTCGCTTGGCGGATGCGCTGGGCTGGTCATACGCCAGTGAAAGAATGCAGATCATCTCGCGCTTTCCGCTGATTGATCCGCCCGATGGCAATGGCCTCTATATCTTTGCCCAGATCAAGCCCGGCGCAGTCGTGGCGTTAGCGAATGCCCATCTGCCATCGGACCCGTATGGTCCCTACGCCGTGCGCGACGGTGCAGCTTTGGCAGAAGTACTAGAATTGGAACAGGCGACACGTCTACCCATGATTGCACCACACCTGCCTAAATTCATGGCGCTTACCCAAGCCAGCATCCCCGTCTTGCTGACGGGAGACTTTAATGCCCCTTCACACCGGGATTGGACGACAGCGATGATCGGAACACGTACCGGGTTGGATTATACGGTGGAATGGCCGGTGAGCACAGCTGTGGAAGCCGCCGGTTTTGTGGACACCTACCGCGCTGCCCATCCGAATCCAGCTAAGCGACCCGGTATTACGTGGACCTATGGCTACCCCTATCCACGCTTGAAGCCCGACGAAGTGATTGACCGCATCGACTTTGTCTTTGCCGCTGGCGCGGTGGAGGTACTCAAGAGCCAAATTGTAGGTGAGACAGGCACGCCCGACGCGGACATCGGTATTTCACCCTACCCCTCAGATCACCGAGGAGTAGTTTCGACGCTGCGCGTAACGCCAGGATCGCCTCCCTATTTTGTCGCGGCGCAGTCCCGCTTGGTCAGAGTCGGTGAGCCGATTGTGGTACGCTATCACGCACCAATGAGTGAGGGGAGCGACCGCATTGTTCTTGTCGCGGGTGGCGGTGATGCTATCAATGATGCGCTGATGTGGCTGCCGCCTTATGAAGCAAGTTTTTTCGGCAGTGTGACCTTTGGTTCGACATTGCTCGCGCCGGGCGAGTATGAAGTAGCGCTGATTGGCGTAGACGATACAGAGATTGCGCGCCATTCATTTTGGATCATAGCCCCGACGCACAGCCTGCAATCAGTACGAACAAAACCACCTACAAAGTTGGGGAAGCTGTCTCTGTCGCCTGGCAGAATACACCCGCTCATCGTTGGGATTGGATCGCCATCTATCGCGCCGGCGATCCCGATCTCGCCAACGGCTATTTCGGTTATCTATACACCCAGGCAACGGTTGCTGGCAATGCAACCTTTGATAGTAGTGTGTTGGGTGAAGCAATGCTACCGCTCGGTGAGTATGAAGTGCGTCTTTTGCTCGACGATGGTTTTTCTATCCTGGCTACAGCCACCTTTACTATGACACAATAAATTTATCAGATAAGATCTAGATCAATAAGGATCAGGTGCTAAAGGGCGAGGTCTATCTTTGAAGATTAGTTTTGCATAGTAAAGGCTGATTTAGTAGCATTGTAAGATTCATAAAACTCCTATTGATGGATTGCTAGCTCTATGCTAGAGTTCGATTGAAATGAATTTTTGCAATACGCCTGGGCAGAAACAGAAGTTTATTTCGCTATGTGCGACTTCGACTCCCGTCGAGTCCGCAGACCTATAGTAGAAAAATATAGGACAAACAGGGTCTTCATTTCGTCTGGAGGCCTTTTTTGTTATTGTGCTGGTGGCAGTTGCTGCGCACTGCTCCTGGCAGCCAATGCGTTACGATCAACAATGCAAGCGCTCACCCTCCCCTGTCGAGAATTTAGTTAGTCCTGACATAGCGTAATGCTTATAACACAGGTATGATAGGGTGAACTCGCTTGCTCTATCGCAGCATAAGGAAAAATACGATGTCGTATAAGCACAACCATGAATCTCACTACGCGGACAACACAGACAAGATTCGCCAGGTTTTAGCCAAAATCAAAGCTGAAGCCGGCTCGCACTCGCCCAGTGTGACTACGCTTTTGCAAGAACTGCCACAAGTGAAGATCAAGATTGATGCCTGTTTCCTTTCCAATCCGTATGCAACTGATCTCTTCTTGCAGTACTTTACGCAGGAAGTTATGGGCACCGAGCGCCTACGCCGAATGATTGAATATTATCCTTCACAAAACAGGGCAGTCGCCAGCCGGTTGGCCAGCCGGTTGGCACTGCCCCCAGAACGCATCTTTTTGGGCAATGGCGCAACGGAAATTATCCAAGCGATTATCCATAACTTTTGCGCGGGCAAATTGCTGATTAATTTGCCCACTTTTTCGCCCTATTATGAGTTTGTACGTCCAAACACGCAGGTGATCTACAACCATCTCAGCAAAGAGACACAATTCAAGTTGGATGTCGATGCGTATCTTGCATTGGTACGCAAGGAGAAGCCCGATATGGTTGTGTTGATCAATCCTAACAACCCTGACGGCAGCTATCTCGCTGCTGCCGAGTTGCGGGCACTCTTGCATGAACTGCGCGCGGTCAATCATGTGATTGTCGATGAAAGTTTTGTACACTTTGCTTTTGAAGATGCTGCGTTATCGCTCCTTTCATTTGCCGACTTGACACAAGAGTTCAGCAATTTAATCGTGATCAAAAGTATGTCGAAAGATTTCGGCATAGCCGGGATTCGCGTCGGCTACGCGGTGATGTCCGCGAGCAAAGTGAGCCAACTGCTCAGTAATGGGTTCTTGTGGAATATTTCTGGGTTGGCTGAATACTTCTTTGATCTATGGGTGCGCGCTGATTTTTTTGCGCAATACAATCAGGCGCGTATTCGCTACATTCACGAAACACAAACCTTCATTGCGGCGTTAGCACAAATCTCGGGGCTTCAAATTTACCCCTCCAAAGCTAATTATGTTCTGGTTGAGCTGATCAATGGTCTCAGCGCCTTTGACTTTGTGAGCGAATTACTGATTCGCAACGGCATCTACACACGTAATTGCGATGATAAAAAAGGGTTGGTCGGCGAATTTGTGCGGATTGGAGCGCGCTCAGCCGAGGAAAACGAACAGATCCGGCAAGCCATCCAAACGCTCTGTACAGAAGTTGATCTTCGCGCAATGACGCCCACCCCTCTACCCTTGGCGCATAAGTAAATGATTGCCCAATAAAATCATATAGACAGCCGCGGCGACCAATGCTGAGCATCGCATAATCGATTCACCGTACTATCAAAGGCAAGAATAGACTGCTTTCTCTTGCCGTTCCATCTGGCAGGGATGTTGGTTCGGGTGTCAGTGTACCAGTCGGCGTGGTGATGGGGGTTGGCGTTATGGTGAGCGTTGCGGTAGCTGTAGCCGTAGGCGTTGCGGTAGCGGTGGATGTCATCGTTGGATCTGAGAGTGTTGTTGGTGTTGCAGTCGTCGTTGGGCTTGGCGTTGAACTCGGCGACTCAGTCAAGGTTGCGATCGGCGTCGGTGTTGTTGTTGTCGTTGGGGTCATCGTTGCAGGTACGATTGGTGTTGTGGTTGCCATGGGTGTTGCCGTTACAGTTGGCGTCGCAAGATTAGGGTTGTGCAGGGCTATACTAAAACCGGAGGCATTGCCCTGGGCATCAATGATCAAGGCTGTCAGGTTTGGAGCCAGGAAAGCGTCGGCCACGATAAAGGAAAAGCTGCCGTTTGCGGCCGCGATCGTGCGCCCGAGAAAAAATTGACCCTGTGCTTGGTTATCCGCAAAGATTTCAACTGTTACATTCGGGTTAGTTACCCCAGC
The DNA here is from genome assembly GCA_034437715.1 of Caldilineaceae bacterium. Lineage (GTDB taxonomy): Bacteria > Chloroflexota > Anaerolineae > Caldilineales > Caldilineaceae > JAHBVH01. The sequence continues at coordinate 8,991 of DAOTTR010000588.1, read as the reverse complement.
CAGCATATTGCCTGTCAGGGTGAGTAGTTGGGGAGCCGCCAGATTGAGGTTTGCCCCACTCGTCAAGAGGATGCCCGCCAACCCATTGTCATGAAGTTGATTTTCAGACCAGGTATTGCCGAGCGTCTGACTGCCGCTGGCCAGAATTCCATAATTTTGATTGAAGCGAATCGTATTGCGCGCTAGTGAGTTTTGGCTGGAGCTGTTGGCCACATAGATGCCCGCTCCGTCATTGTTTTGGGTTATATTGGCTTGGACCAGCGTACGTGTAACCCCACGCAAATCTAAGCCATGACCCAAGTTGTCGGCTAGGGTGTTCGTCATGATTTGATTATCAACCAGCGCCGGCGCACCCGTAGGCAGTAACAGTGCCATGCCAGCTCCCTGATTGGCAGCAGCACTATTATGGCTGACACGATTATTGTTAGAGCGCACGTAAATGCCGTGATTGCCGTTGCCGTTGATCGTGTTGGCGGTAGCAGTCGTGCGATCCGCCGTTTCGCGGATGGACAAGCCATAGAGCGAATTTTGGTTTAGGCGATTGTTGTCAATCAGATTATCTGGACTATTCAGATCAACGACGATGCCTTGTTGGTTGTGGTGAAAGTCATTATTGCGGATCTGGTTCTGGACCGAGCCAAGAATGCGCAGTCCGTGTCCTTCATTGCCGTACGCCTGATTGTTCTCTAGCAGATTGTGGTGTGAGGGCGCTTGCGGATCGCTTGAGTTGGGTGAACCTGGATCCAACATAAAGCCTTGCGCTTGGTTAGTGCCGGGATCAAAATTGTCATAGGCGATATTGTTGCGGAAAATGAAATTGTTGCAGCCGCGCGAAATAATGAAGCCATGGGCACCATTGTGATGGGACTGGTTATTTTCGACCAACACGTCATGGGTGAAGTCATGCGGATCGAACCCATAGCGGATATTTTCATAAAACTCATTGCCGCGGAAGACCATATTGCTGGCTTGATAGGTATAGATGCCATAGTAGAGGTGGTGGAACTTACTGTCGAGCACTTCCCCTGTTACGCGAGTAAGCAATACCGTCGGGGCCGCAGTCGCATTGATATCGCGCCAGGAAACACCATAACTTTCGCCGTCAGCTGAGCCCAGATAGCCGATGTCTGAATTGCGAATGTTCAGCACCGCATTGTATTTGGCCAACAGGTAGGCACGCCCGTTGCTCACATCTTGGTCCACCGCGCTGGCCGTTGGATCCCAAGCATAAACCTTGATCCCGTCCAGGTTGATTGTCCCGTTATGCGTAATTAGATAAACAAAGCTCCGATAGTCAATCGCCATCACCGCCTGCTGACCATCCGGCTCCGTCACAACCTGGGCTACCGCTGCGCCCGCGGCTTGAACTAGCGCTTCACTGCGCATGCGCAACTCACTCGACCCGCTCTGCGGTCCCAAAGCGAGGGTTACACCAGCATCTATGAAGAGATTGGCATTCAGCAGCCAGATGCCATTGCCCAGATCCTGTAGTAGGGTGGCATGGGGCGCACCGAGTCCAGCCTGAATAGTCGCCAGGGTGACGGCAGAGCCATTGCCCGTAACCCTGATTCTGGTCTGTCCTTTGCTATCTGTGTCTACAGTATAAACTGCATCTAGCGCCGCATTTATTGTAGATGAACTGGCCGAAGCCGATAGCTCATTGTGGGTAGCAGCATAGGCTGCTGGTAGGCTGGCGCTAGATAAACATAAGGCAAGGTTCAAGCAACAAAACAGAAGTAGATTTTTCGCTTTGAGGTATTTCTGCACTCTGGGTAAACTCCAATCGAAAACAGAAAACTTCGTGCCAAGTAGCAACGATTATCCTTGTGATGCTGCGACATTTGACAGTAGCCGGTCTATAGTAAGTATTACGACAACGTTAAATTCGTGTTGAATTCATTCAGAGCAGCATGTGATGAAATTTAACATTGTCGTAGTATGCATTATAAGTATTAGGCAAGTTAATTATCAAATGATTATCAATTTCTGGTGAAGGCTGACAATCAGCTTGCAATTGCGAGAGGGAAGCCTATCTGGTACGGTATAGTCCGGCTCGAAACCGATCACAAGCGCGGTTTTCGGAGGCGGTGTACCCGCTTATACATTTACATCAATCGTCTATTTCAAGTCGAAGGGTAGCTGTCCCGCCAATCCTACTGACCCGAACAATGACCAATTTGTCTACACATCTACGCCCGGTTATGCTGGCCCCAACAGCTTCATTTACACCGTCCTCAAGTCGTCTCAGCCACCGGCCAGCAGGGTTAGCGGTGACGATTTACCTAGTAGTCTTGAGGCACAACCTATACTCCTGCGAACCATTAACCCATCGTTAATTATATTCCCCAATCCATAACAAGTTATTGTTGTTATCTGAATAATCCCTTTACATCGTCCTGCGATACTGAAGTGAGTTAGTCCTGTTCACCGTGCCTACGGATAAACGCTTGCAAAGAGGTAGTACATGCCATTACTGGAGATTAGTGGGCTTAAGGTTGTCTACCCCAATGGCACAGAAGCGCTTAAATCGATCGATATGCATGCGTCGGCAGGCGAGATCGTTGCCATTATTGGCCGCTCTGGGGCTGGCAAATCGACACTTTTGCGTTGCATTAATGGCCTGCAATCCGCGACCGCAGGTAGAATCTTTTTGGACGGTGATGAAATTACGGCAAAAAGTGAAGCAGAGTTGCGCAAAATTCGGCGCAAGATTGGCTTCATCTGGCAGGAATACAACCTGGTAGACCGGTTGCCGGCCATGACCAATGTCCTGACGGGTCGCCTTGGCTATAGCTCACCCTGGCAGAGCGCCTTTGGCTTTTTTGATACCACGCAGCGTGAAATTGCCATCCGCAACCTAGAACGCGTGAATCTGTTGCACCGCGCCCATCACCGCGCCGATCGTCTTTCCGGCGGGGAAAAGCAACGGGTAGCCATTGCGCGCGCTATGTCGCAACAACCCAAGATTGTCCTGGCCGATGAACCCGTGGCGAGCCTCGATCCCGAACTGGCCGAACAGGTGATGAGTGTGCTGGACCGAGTAGCGCGTGAGGATGGGGTGTTGACGGTCATTAACATCCATCAAGTCGAGCTGGCCAAACGCTTTGCCGACCGTTTGATCGGCATTGCTCAGGGTAGCGTAGTCTTTGATGGTCCACCCGCTGAATTGGATGAGTACGCGTTGAATCAGATTTATCGCTTTGATCACGACCACAGCATCGCCTGACCTGGAACATGAAACTAGTGGAGAAGAGGTACCGATGACAACAAAGCTATTCGGCATAGAGCGCCAGGTGACAGCTCCAACAGAGGCGCTACCTGAACAACTGCGTACCGATTTACTCTATCCTTGGCCGCGCATTACCTGGCGAACGACCCTGATTGTGCTTTTTCTGCTGGGACTATTCGCTTGGGGTGTGAATGGCACCAACGCCCGTCCCTCCGAACTGGTTGCAGGCATTCCCAACATTCTTGACTTTATTCGTCGTCTCTTCCCCCCACGTTTCGATATGGTGCCGTTGCCCTTAGCGATTCCCGCCTTCCAGTTGCTGGGTTTCACAGTACCGGCGATTGGCTTCCCAGGGTTAACCATTCCCTTTCCCGAAGTCATCCAGGCGATTATCGAAACGGTGCAAATGGCGTTGATTGGCTCTGTGTTGGGCATCATCCTGGCCGCGCCCTTTGGCTTGCTGGCCGCGCGCAACACATCTCCCCATCCGTGGATCTACCAAGGGACGCGCATGTTCCTCAACGCCAACCGTTCCCTACCGGAAATTGTCTATGCGCTCATTTTTGTGGCGGCGGTCGGGCTTGGGCCCTTTGGTGGTGTGCTGGCATTGGCCATCGGCTCAATCGGTTCGATTGGTAAATTGTACGCCGAAGCGATTGAACAAGTTGACCCCCAACAGGTGTTGGCGGTACGCGCAACCGGGGCCAATCCGCTCTTGACCTTCTTTTATGCGGTCATTCCACAAGCGTTGCCCGTCATCGCGTCCTACTCACTGCTGCTCTTTGAAGGCAACATTCGCCATGCCAGTATCTTGGGCATCGTCGGTGCCGGTGGGATTGGGTTCATCATTGGCAAGTACATGGCCTTGTTTCAATATACCCGCCTGATGGGTGCGGTCATTTTGATGATATTGGCTGTGACTTTGATTGACCGCACGAGTGATTTCCTGCGGAAACGGATTATCTAACCTGTGTACGACAACCTATGAAATCTACTTGCAAAAAAAAGGAAAACTTCATCGTATGAAACGTCATTTGCTCACTATGAGTTTGTTGCTCTTGTTGGCGACCAGCCTGAGTGCCTGTGTGATGCCCGTTGCGCCTGCTGCATCGGCAACGGATGCCCCGGTAGTAGCCTCGGTGGTAGAAGGGGATAAGGCTGGTTGGCCCGAAATCTTCCGCGTCGGTTTCTTTGGTGGCGATGATGCGGAAAAGACCTTGAATGACAATGAACCGTTCCGCCTCTATATGGAAGAGCAGCTTGGCATGCCCGTGGAACTTTTCACCGGCACCAGCTACAGCGCCGTCATTGAAGCCATGCGCGCCGATCGGGTAGAGGGCATGTTGGTTGGCCCTTTTGCCTATGTGCTCGCTGTGCAAGAAGCACAGGCCGAAGCGCTTGGCGTCAACGTCGGGCTAGAGGCGGATGCCACCACCTACGACCCTGATGCACCGACCCACTATTACAGCACGATCTTCACCAAGAAGGGGTCAGGGATTGCAACGCTGGAAGACCTGAAAGGCAAAGATTTCACCTTTGTGGATCCAGCTTCCACCTCTGGGCATCTGGCCCCCAAGACCTTGCTACTCAAGAATGGGATCAATCCCGATACGGATATGAAAACCGTCTTTGCGGGTAGTCATCCTTCTGCCGTGTTGGCCGTATGGAATGATCAGGCACCGGCTGGCGCCACTTTTGAAAACAATCTCTATGCGCTTGCCAAAGAAGGCCAAATTGAATTTTGTGGCTTTCCCGATGGCAAGATGGCGGTCAAGCGCACGCCCGAAGAGATCAAGGCTGTCTACGATGCTTGTCCCGATGGCAACCTCGCGATTATCGCCTTCTCCGATGAAATTCCTAGCACGCCTTTCGCCGTGCGCAGCAATCTGCCAGATTCCTTCAAAACGGCGGTCAAGGATGCCTTGCTGGCCATCAAGGATAACGATGAATTAGTAGCCGAAATGAAGGCCTGGTATGTCGATCCGAGCGAATCCCTTGGCCTTGAACGGCTTGACCAGTATTACAACTCGTTGCGCGATATTGCCAAGTTGCTCAACCTGGATCTCAAGGAACTGGCCAGGTAGCTGAATTTGTAGATAGACAGGTAGGCGGTAGCCGCCGCACCTATGGCCTGCCTGTTTTCTTGTTTCACTACATTTATCGTAACTATTACGCCAGCGTTAAATTCGTGTTGAATGAATTCAACACCTGCGACGGGAAACGTGTTTAAACACGTTTGCTATCCCAGGCTCTGAATTCATTCAGAGCAGCAGGTGATGAAATGTAACGTTGTCGTACGATTCAGCCGGGAGCGCGCCCAGGGGGCTCCCAATCCTGGTGGCTTCCGTCACTGGCCACCAAGGATGGCGGCGTTCCCGGCAGTAAAAGCCTGTGCCTGAATCGTTACCATTTATCAATCATCCATAATTTGTATACCTGAACTTATAAACTAATGGCACCTGATCAACTCTTTGCCGAACAAAGCGTCTATCTATCCATCTTAACCGCGACACCGGCAGAGGCAGTAAAGCAGTTTGTCGAAGCGTTGCTGGCGCGGCTCTCTACGGTCCAGGTTATCACCAGCCGCACTGGATTGGCAATGCTCCCTTTTACGGACACGGTCAAGGGCGTCACCTTTCACCTGGGCGAAACCTTGTTGGCCGAAGCCCATGTCCGGGTTGGCGATCAGGAAGGTTATGCTGCTTGCCTCGGTCGTGACCTAGCGCAGGCGATCGCACTCGCGATCCTGGATGCGCTGCTGCAAAGTAATGAGGCCACAGCCAAAACCGAACAGCCCGCTATTCTGGCCTTTGTGGCCGCGGCTGCCCAACAACAACAAGCGCAGGAGATGGCCCTGTTGCACAAAATTGAAGCCACGCGCGTGGAACTGGAAACCTTCTGATGACGATTCCTGCGTCTAGCAATGCCCAACCACCCCAGTCTACCGCTAGTGAAACCGTTGCACGCGAAACATTTCAAGCCTTGCTCTCCGCGTTGAGCAATCCAGGACACATTTTTACCTTGCCTGGCGTCGCGCGCGCGACGCGGCAAAGTTGTTACCAGATCGGGATAGCACTGCTGGATCTAGAGACCAGCTTTTTTACACCTGATCTGGCACTCGCAGAGGCTTTGCAGCGGAGTGGCGCTTCTGCCCTGGCAGCATCTAGTGCCGCCTATCTCTTTTTTCCAGATGAAGCCGCATTCATCGGCTCGGCAGCAGAAGAGACCTTCCTGTCGATTGAACAGGCGTCTGTTGGCACCATTGTCGACCCCGATGAGGGGGCAACAGTGATCGTAGGCTGTGGCTTAGGGTTGGGTCAGACATTGCGTTTATACGGACCTGGCATCCAGCAGGCAATTGAAGTGCGCATTGATCGATTGCCGGTCGAGTTCTGGCAACTGCGCACCGCCAAGATCAACTATCCTCTTGGGATCGACCTCTTTTTGGTGGATGGTGGTCAGGTAGTCGGGCTGCCGCGAACAACGATGATCGAGCTTGCGTAACGTGGCGAGCAAATAATAGACGAACCATTTAAAAGTCAACCCAATAAGCCCGGTAATGCACGAGAGCGTATCTATGACTTTTAAGGGTTTTATCTATAAGTAGAGAGCGAATAAGTCTATGGCCTATGTTGCAACCAGAGGTGGTGAACACGCCATCCAACAATCCGAACAACTTTTTCACGACCTGCGCGGCCAGGTTACGTCTCCATTTATCCAGACGCTAATGCAGACAATGCCTTATCTGGTCGATCGCGTGATGAGTGATGCCGGTCTCTATGCACCCGAACTGGCGGCGTTGGCACTGGCGCAGAGTGGTGGCGATCTGTATGAGAGTGTGCTGTTATTGCGCGCCTACTGCTCCACTCAGCCAAGATTGACCTATGCGCAACCAGTCCAGAGCGCAGATCTATTGACTGTACGGCGTATTTCAGCCGCGTTCAAGGAGATTCCCGGCGGTCAAATTCTAGGACCCTCGCTCGATTATAGTCATCGGCTGCTCCGTTTTGATCTGCTGGATGGCGCACAGGATCAACCTGCCGTGACCCCTGCCGCTCAGGCCGCTAACAAAGTCTATCCAACCGTCGCCGGTTGGCAACGTAGTCAAGATTTAATCGAGCAATTGCCAGTGCCGGAACCGTTTGATTCGCTCACGACCCCGGACATCACCCGAGAGCCAGTCAGTTTTCCTGCCCCGCGTGCACACCGCTTACAAGCGCTGGCCCGCGCCGACACGGGCGGTACGTTGGCCTTGGGCTATGCCTCTATGCGCGGCTATGGCTTGACCCACCCGACTATCAACGAATTGCGCCTGGCTTATGCTGATGTCAATCTGACCCATCCGCTCACTGGCAAAACTTTCAGCGCGGGTCGCGTGCGCGTGAGCCAGGCCGAAGTGGTCAGTACGGGTGGCGGTACGCCCGAAAAACCAATGCTGGAACTGGGGTTTTCGGCGACGTTAGGCTGGAATGAAGTCAAGATTATTGCCGCGTCAATGCTGGATCTAGAGATGGACAAGCCCAATCCCCACCCGGCGCATCGCGAGGAATTTGTGCTCTACCACACCGAAGCAGTTGAGGCTTCCGGCTTCTGTATCCACTTCAAGCTGCCCCATTATGTCACCTTCAGCAGCAGCATGGATAACATTCGCAATGTGCGTGAGTCGCAAACACGGGGCATGTTCGAGGGCATGTTTGTGCAGCATATTGCCAAGCCCTCATCAACCACTACCGCAACCAATGGTGCTGAATCAGCGCACGCGCATGACAGCAACCATAACGGTAGCGTATCAACAGCACAGCCAGGTCCGAAGGCAGGTAGAGCATGAGTACACTGGGTCAACTGGCTGCGCCTTACACAGAAGCCCAAAAAAGCGGCTATTCCTATGGCTTTCTTGATGAGTTTGCCAAGCGCGAGATTCGCCGCCGCATCCTGAAAGCCGTTGCCATTCCCGGCTATCAAGTACCTTATGCCAGTCGTGAGTTGCCAATTGCACGCGGCTGGGGCACTGGCGGCCTGCAAGTGACACTCAGCGTAGCTGGCCCCGATAGCGTGATCAAGGTGATCGATCAGGGGGCTGATGATTCAGTCAACGCAGCCAATTTGCGCCGTTTCATCGCGCGCATGACGGGTGCCCAGACCACTACCGATACGCTAGCCGCGACGATCATCCAAAGTCGTCACCGTATCCCCGAAGAGATTTTGCACAACAGCCAACTGCTGGTCTTGCAGGTGCCTGATCCCGAACCGCTGCGCGGTGTGCAGCCAGACATATCGCAGGCCCGCATCATGCATGGTGATGCCGACTACAGCCAGATGTGGCTCACGCTCTATGAGCAACTGGTCTTCTTTGGACGCTTTATGCAGGGATCCAGCTATCCATCGCTGGTGCATGGTCGTTACATCATGTCACCCAGCCCGATCCCGCGTTGGGATACACCCAAATTGCACCAAGCTGCCCACCTCACGCTGCTTTCGGCGGGGCGCGAAAAACGGCTCTATGCGGTGCCGCCCTATACCGATGTGCGCCCGATTGAGTTTGACGATGTTTTCTTTGCGGTAGAGGCGCAACAGGAATGGCGCTGCCGCCAGAGTGGCGCACAGCACAAATTTATGAACGAATTGCCCCAAGCCGATGGCTCTATGCTCTACGAGCTATCGGACACCAGTTATGCCGAGAAGTTGGTAGCCGCGCGTGCTGGCCAGCCGGTAGCGATTGGGCAGACCTATTTTGACGGTCAGGGGCAATTTTATCACCAGGG
>DAOTTR010000587.1:0-2371 GCA_034437715.1 Caldilineaceae bacterium | reverse complement strand
TCGAGGAACGCTTTTTCCTCTGCCGACAGCGTATCCGCCTGAACCCCGAAATGGGCGAGCGCAGTTTGCATATCCATGATTGTTGTTCTTTCTGACAGGCTAGTACGTGCCGTTGGCCAATCTATGTTTTGCCCAGTGCGTGCCAGAGAAAAACACCTGTTTGCCAACAAGCGCGAAGATGGTTGTATAATTACGGGAGCTTTATGGTACTACAAACTGGATGGCTGTCGCAACTTCGTTGGATGAGCTTGTCTGCAAAAGGATCAGGTCAATTTCAATATTCAATAGCTAATGCTTAATGCCAATACACATAGGCGTTACGCAGTTGCCTGGGAACGCCGGCATCCTGCCGGCCTGCCACCAGCGATGGCAACGCGGCCAACTGCGTAACGCCGAACACAATGACAATACACAATGACAAAGGAACCTCATGAAAATCACCGCAGTCCAGGCTGTCGAAATTGATATCACACCGCGCCCCACCACCGCGCCACGCCAGGCCAGCCGCGGTGGCCAGACCACCATGTCGCGCCCGCTCGCGCGCTATCCAGGCAAAACCGGCAATACGGATTGGAAGCGCGCCGCCTGTGTCATCACCACCGAAGATGGCACATGGGGCTTTGGCATTACAGTGCACAGCGGACCCGTCGTGCGCATTATCAATGATCTGTTGGCCCCACTTTTGATCGGCGAAAACTGTATGGCAACCGAAAAATTGTGGGATCTCATGGTGCGCGCGGTGATGCTCTACGGCGGCGGCTTGACCAGTTATGCGATCAGCGCCGTCGATTGTGCGCTATGGGATCTGAAGGGGAAAATTTTACAACGTCCGGTCTACGAGTTGCTGGGCGGGCCACAGAAAGAGAAGATCTTCTGCTACGCCACCGGCTTCGACACCGAATGGTATTTGGAATTGGGCTTCAAAGCGACCAAGCTCTTCACCCCCTATGGTCTGCACGATGGCTTGCCGGGTTTGCACAAAAATGTCGAGTTGGTGGCCAAGACGCGCGCGCTGGTCGGCGATCAGGTTGAGTTAATGCTGGACTGCTGGATGGCGATGGATGAAGAGTATGTGGTACGATTGGCCGAAGCCATGCGTCCCTATCGGCTCAAGTGGATCGAAGATTATGTAGCACCGGAGAATCTGGACGCCTATCAATCGATCCGCCAGCGGGTGCCCTGGCAGACATTGGCCAGTGGTGAGCATTGGTATCTGCCCACCACCTTCGCCACCCTTGCAACCCGCCGCTTGGTAGATATCTTTCAACCCGATGTGCTCTGGGGGGGCGGGATCACTGCGGTTGTCAAAATCTGTGCGATTGCCGAAGCGGCGGGCATTTCGGTGATCACCCATGCTGGCATGAACTATCCCTATGGGCAACATCTGGCCTATGCCATGCCGGCGATCATCTGGGGGGAACGCTCGGAAGGGGTCTCTGCGCCCGGTGTGCCTCTGGCCGAGATGACCCAATTGCCCGGCACGCCCGCCATCCAAGACGGCTACCTTGTTCCGTCGGACGCACCAGGCTTTGGGCTAGAGATCACCAAGGAATGGCTGGAGGAAAAGGCGAGATAATGGTCAATAATCAATAATCAATAATCAATTGCTAATTACTAATGATCAATGACGGCTCGACTGGACGCTCACGCCAAAGTCGAGCCGAATGACAAATGACAAGTGACAAAGAACAAGGAATTAGATGCAAACATTATTAGAGGATGCGGCGCGGCGGGGGATAGCGTATCTAGCCAGTGTCAATGAGCGCAGTGTGGTGGCCACACCGGCCGCGGTGGCCGGCTTGGCGCGCTTTGAGGAACCCCTGCCCACTGCGCCCACCGATCCGGCCCAGGTGTTAGCGTGGCTAGATGAGATCGGTTCACCCGCGACCACCGCCAGTGCTGGTGGTCGCTATTTCGGCTTTGTCACCGGTGGCGCATTGCCAGCTGCTGTCGCGGCCAACTGGCTGGCCACGGCCTGGGACAACAATGTGGCGGTCACCGTGATGTCACCAACGGCAGCCAAGTTGGAAGAAGTGGCACTGCGCTGGCTGGTCAACTGCTTTGGCTTGCCCACCGGTACTGGCGCGGGCTTTGTCACCGGCGCAACCATGGCAAATTTTAGTGGCTTGGCCGCGGCGCGTCATGCGCTCCTAGCACGGCAGGGCTGGGATGTGGAGGCCCAAGGACTCTTTGGCGCGCCAGCCTTGACAGTCGTCGTCGGGGAGGAAGTCCACGTCAGTCTGCTCAAGGCCTTGAGCATGTTGGGCCTGGGCCGCGACCGCGTGGTGCGCGTGCCGGTCGATGGGCAAGGCCGGATGCGGCCCGATGCACTGCCCGCGCTGGATGCACACACAATCCTCTGTTTGCAGGC
>DAOTTR010000586.1:0-1895 GCA_034437715.1 Caldilineaceae bacterium | reverse complement strand
CTCTCCTCGTAAAAACGTCGCCCTGGAATCAGATCGCCCGATCGATAGCCGATTTCGCCCAGTCCAGCCAGGGCATGGGCCTTGCCCCAGCCATCAGCCAGGGTTGCGTAGATCGTCAGGGCGTGTTGATAGCAGCGTTTACAGGCCGCAAAGTCAGCCTGCGCCTCGCTCAGCCGCCCCATTTGCAGTAGAATGAACGCGTTGACCCGTTCGGTTTCCTGATCGGCGACGCGATTGTTACCGAGGTACGCCAGGCTTTGTTGGAGCAGATCGCTAGCCTCTTGCAAGCGCCCTGCCAGACGCATAAAAACAGCCTGCCAGGCCAACGCCTGCGCCAATACGCGTTGCACCGCCGGGGCTTGCGGTTGTTGTGCTGTCAGGTGGCGCACGGCATAGCCGTAGGCTGCTTCGCCTTCTTGATAGCGACTGCGCCACTGGTAGAACAATCCCAGGCTATGCATGGCGTGCGCTAACCGCTCGTGCTGTTGCTGTTCAGCGGCCCATTGCCAGCCACTGCGCATGTTATCTAGTTCAAGCTCAATTTGGGCAACCGCAGCTTGTTGCTCCGCCCCTTTTAGCCGGGCTTCCTGCGTACCAAGCAACGCACAGTAGAAGCGGCTGTGCCGGTCGCGCGCGCCTTTGCCGGCGTCTACGGTTTGCACCAAACGCTCGGCCCCATAGTGACGAATCAACACGTGCAGGTCATAGCGCCCCGAAGCTTGATGGTGTATGAACGATTTGTTGACCAGTTTCATCAAGTCTTGTAATGTCGCCCCCGTCACGGCTTGGGCTGCTGCACGGGTAAAGCCGCCACGAAAGAGCGACAGTTCGGCCAAGCGCGTCTGTTCCTCGGCACTGAGTAAGCGCCACGAATGGTCGAAGACCGTGCGCAGACTGCGCTGGCGGGTAGGTATATCGTGTAGATCGGTGGTCAGAAAATCCAGTGTTGGCGTGCGTTCATCACCCTGGCGTAGCTCGGCTAGAATTTCGGCAGGGGTGAGCATCTCCACCCAGGCCGCCGCCAGCAAAATGGCAAGTGGCATACCCTGCACCAAACGACAAATGGTGGCAACGGTTGCGCTGTTCTCATGTGTCAGCGCAAAACCAGGCTGCACCCGGCGAGCGCTCTGCACAAAGAGATCAACTGCGCTGCTTTGGCTGATTGTAGTGGCCGTTGCCTGGTCGTCCTGAGGAAAATCAATGCCATCAAGCGAGTAGAGTTGCTCGCCTTGCACATTGAGGCGGACGCGCGAGGTGACCAAAAGCTTGATCTGCGGGGCAGCCTGGAGCAGGTCAACCAAGAGGGCCACGCCATTGGCTTCGTCCGGGTCACGTACATCTGATCGCTGTGACGCGCCGAGCAACTGCTCGAAGTTATCCAGCACGAGCAACATGGTTTTGTGGTGTAGATAGTTACCCAGTTGTCGGCGCGGCGTCCCCTCTGCATAGAAGATAAAATTGAGCGCCTCGGCGATGAGCGGAATGATGGCGGAAGTGCTCTCCACAGCGGCGAGCGCCACAAAGGTAACACCTTGCGGGAAGCGCTCCCATTGTCTGTTCGCCGCTTCAATGACCAAGCGCGTTTTGCCAATCCCGCCAGGGCCAAGCACGGTTACCAAGCGTACAGTGGGGTCTGCCAACAGATGGGAGAGTTCAGCCAGTTCGGTTGTACGTCCGACAAAGGGCGTCAGTTGCAGCGGCAAGGTATGCTGGCGCGGCGGAAGAGCAGCGAGCGTGGCCAATGGCGCGGGGGAACGGGCGAACGTGGTAAAGCCGGCGACCTGGCTTGGCACAACGTTTAGCGATTGCGCCAAGCGTTCGGCCATCTGTTTCGAAGGTCGCAACTCGTCGGCCTCGAATTTGCGAATCGTAACCACCGCACAACCCACTTGTTG
>DAOTTR010000585.1:0-5431 GCA_034437715.1 Caldilineaceae bacterium | reverse complement strand
ATACTTTATTCTTTGCAATGGCCTAAGGGTCTGTCCAGAAATAAAATAGTGAATTTACGTGATGTTACCCAAGTAAATCTGTCTAAAATCATCCATGTTATTCTTGGACAGACACTAAGTAAATTTTCTAGCGTTGTATCGGCATAGAATAGCACAAGCCAATCACAAAGCAAAGCTTCAAATCATGGGTGGACAAAAAATTAGCGCACAATTGGATAGGTTTCTTGTAGGTTCGGTCGGCTTTTTGCGAGTATGCTGGTCTATAGCAAATTGGGGGAGCTCGAATCAGCCTTATATCTGCTGGAAGCCGCTTTTGGGAGACGCTGACTCGAATTGTCCCCCCCGCAAGGATAGAGAATGGAGGGAAATCAATGAACAATGCGTGTCGCGCTGTCCCACCTGTATCTTACTGTGTTGTTTTGTGGGGGTCAAGTTTTGAAGAAATGGTAGCTGTGATTTTTGTGACAGCCTTGCGGCAAGCCGGTTTGCCCGTACAATTGATCGGGCTGATTGGCCCGCACGCGGCTGGCGTTCATGGCTTGGCCTTATCCCCGGATATGACCCTGAGTGAAGCGTTGCCCCTTGCCCGCCAAACCATGTGTATCTTGATCCCATGCGACCCAACTACCGTCTGCCGCATTGAAAATGATCCGCGGATATGCACCTTTTTTGCAGAGGCGGCGATGAACGATGCCCTATTCATTGTCAGTGACAGCGCAGCCATGGCTGTAACCAGTTTACATACGCTGGCAATCCCCCCCGCGCATGTCGTGACCTATGCAACGCATCCTAATCTCATCGAACTTGCCCGCACCGTTGCGCTGATATTGCAGGATAAGGCGCAAGGATTATAGACAAAGCACAGACAATGACTTTCTGCGATCGTGCTTCTCGCAATAAATATAATCTCCATAAATTGATAGGACCGTCATACTTCTGACAGGCTCCTTACGCAGAAATCGTGATATTCTGAATACAAGATTAAATAATGTGCTGAACGAGATGGCACAATAGTTCATCGCAATGTTGATGGATTAAATGGTTTGATAGTGTTGGTGGAGAATATTATGCGCAAACAACTGGCCCGAATTTTTGTGATTGTAGTGCTACAGATGATCATGGTCGTAACGATGACGGCGGGTTTATTTGCTGCCGAGCCAGTTTTTGGCACAGTTACCACCAGCATTACTGGCCACGTTTGGCTAGATTTCAATGGCAACGGCAACGCGGACCAAACGGAAGGCGTGATTGCCAACGAACCTGTCTTCATTCAACGCCTGGATCAATCAGATGACGATGTGGAGATGACGATGGTGGTCTATACCGATGAAGTTGGTGGCTATTCGCTGGAAGGTTTGGATGCCGGCACCTATCAGATTTGGACTGAGACCAATAGTGACAGCATTTTCTACCTAGTGGTCACAATTGATAACACGACACCGACCGCAATGGTCGATCTACCAGTAGCTGCGTATCATATCTTTATGCCAACCGTCATGCGCTAAGTTACCATACGTTTTGTGTGGCAAGTAGCAAGTGGTAAGCAGCTGGTTTTGTAGTCTGCAAATCTGCAATGTAAAAAAGGGAAATTCTGAGGAAGTCCTTGCCATATCGTTTCAACCGGCTCTTATCAGATGCGCTATCCGCATTCTGAAAGAGCCGCAGCGATCTACGCTTCGACATACGCCTACCAATTCGTGATCTCATCCTCTACTGTTTGATCTGGCCGCATCATGGCCTCCCCCACTTTGTTAAGTTCAGCAAGCAATGTTTGCCGTTCTGCCGGTAGCAACCGCTGGTATTTCTGCTCTAATTGTTGCAACAGGCGCAAGGCTTTGACCGCCGTCGCTAGCTCTTCGGGGATCAGCAATTTAGCCTGACGTAGCAACGTGTAAGCCCGTTCCAACTCACCGGCCTCGCGCGCATTGGCAACCGCTAGTTCCATCTCACCCAGTTCCTCCCACAATAATGAAGCCTGTGCCGGTGCCTCGTTATAAGCCGCAATAAAGGCTTGAAAGCGTTTGATCTCTTTCTCGGTGCTTGGTTTGTCGGTGCCTTGTTTCTCTGGGGCGTGCTGCCCTTGCCCTAATTGTATCGTCAAATGATTTTCAAGCTCCCATAGATGTTCGTCCAAAACCACATAGTCACTGTGCGCATCAAACTCTTGTGCCGCGATTGCCCAGCGATAGTAGAGGGCTGGATAGCGCACGACATGGGCGAAGGCTTCATCCAGCCAACGGCGAATGTAACTATAGCCATCCTCCTCCAATTGCAACGGTTTGACCAGCGCCAGATACCGCGCTGTCTGGCGCAACAAATCCTCCACCTGGATACTGGACAATCTAGCCTGTGGCGGTAACTCGCGATAGCGTGTCGCCAGCAGTTGCAACACCTGCGCACCTGTCTGATCGTCCTGGCGCAACAAGGCATTGGCGGCTTCGCCAAAAAGCGTGGCCACGCGCTCGGCCAAGTCGGGCGTCGGCGGTTGATCGAGCAAATAGGCTGCCCATTGCCAAACGATCAGGGTCAACGCCGCGTCCACCTGCGTCAACAAAGCCATCTCCTTGGTCAGCGCGGCCAAACTGCGCATTTGCTGCACCAACTGATAACTAGTTTTATATTGCTGCGTGCTCAATTGTTGGGGAATATGCTGGAGTTGCTCGGCAACATAGGTGGCAAGCGCGCTACCTAGTTCCGCGTATTGATCCTCTACCCGATCTTGGAGCAGCGGATCGCCAAATGCCGCCGCCAGATCGGCCGCCTTGCGATTGTGGTCGTGGGCCGCCTGCCACTGTTGTGTGGACAACAATCCCTCAGTTTCTTGCAAATGGCCGGCGATATATTGTTCTTGGGCTTCGCGTTGTAGGGCAATATCATCTACCTGTACGGCCAAGTCATACGCCCGGCGATTGCGCCGATAGCCTTGTTCCCACATGCCCCGTTCCCACAGATCATCGGTCTCGTCCAAATAGCCTTCTACCACTTCGATGGCCGAAAGATTTTCTGTCTGGAGCGTCTCGACCAGATCCGGCCAGCGAATGGTCAAAACACCAGGAATCGCCGCCAGATTGAGTGCCGTCAACACCGGTGCATCCGGGGCTTCTAGGAGAACCAATCGTTCTGTAGAACGACTCAACGCCACGCGGATCTCATCAAAGATACGGCGCGCTTCAAAGAGTGGGATATTGTCGCCGCCCGCATTTGCGCAAAGTTGTAAAGCACGATGATAGAGATCTTGTAGACCATAAATCAGAACCGTGGTCCGCTCCAGGCCTTTGATCTCGCGCGGTAGAAAAATTACTTCATCACTGCTGCGCAGGGCTGGTTGCCCTTCTGGGGTCGTCCGCAATGCGAATTGCGCTTCGATGGTTGCGCCCAGTGTCTCGCTGAGATCGACAATGACACGGCCGGGCTTATCTGCCAATTCCTCTAGCAGTGCTTGCCAATCTTGCTTGGCGGTCTGGCTTTGTTCACCAGGGGCATGGCGAGGTGGGCAAACAAAAACTTGGCCATTGCCCTCCTCGGTGGCGTCGTCGCCGATCGTTTCATAGGTGAAGGCCTGTCTTCGCGCGCTGGGCCGTAAGGCACGCGGTAGATTGCCATAAAAATTCCAGGTGTTGTCAATCAATTGGGCCAGATTGTGGGGCGAGCGCCGTTGATAGTGAAATTCAAATTCGTCGGGCCAAATGCCCATTTGCTCGCCCAGCAGATCTTTGGTCACGCCCCAATCAAAGCCACTGGGCTGGACAATCTGCGACTCATCGCCAGCGACGACAAAGGCGAAGGGCGCATCGGGCCGGCGCCGTGTGCGTTCGCGTACCAATTCGCCAAGTACTGCAATTTGCAACAGTGTCAGATCCTGCACCTCATCGATCACCAGGGCATCCAACTCTCTCACCCAACGGGGACTGCGCCCCTTTTGCAGTCGTTGAATGGCTTGCTGTGCCGCCTTTTGATCTTGAAAGAGCAAATTGTCCTGGGCCCGTTCCGCCAGACGGCAGACAGCCTCGGCGGCGGGCAAATCAAGTGCTCGATGCTTGCCATAGGTATGTGCATTCAACCCGGCGTTGTAGATCATCAATTCGCCCAAGCGCGCGTTGGGCAATGAATAGTCTGCCGGAAACAATTTGCCCAGCAGGTGGGCGCGGATTTCGGTAAAAAGCGTCTGCGGATAGCGCCGCCAAGGCCCGAGGGTTGCGGCATTTTGGAATTCTAAAAAGCGCAAAAAATTGGGCAATTCCCCAAACGGTTCTTGTTGAACGGGTAGATCGGTGAGTTGGCTCTCGATCTCGCCCAGCGTTGCCACGCGGATTTTCTGAAAGATCGCGTCACCTTGCGCTTGCAGAAATTCTTGGGCGGCGCGCTTCAATCGGCGCGTATAGGTTACATAGAGAATTTGCTGGAGGTCGGGGCGCTCGGCCAGATCGCGCGCTAGGTAGAGCAGCGAAATGGTTTTGCCGCTGCCGGGCAAGCCTTTGATCGTCGCCAGCGCAATATGCTCATGCTGCACCTGATCGCTAACTTGGAATTGTTCTTCGTAGCGCGGATCAATCGTAGCAATCGCGACTTCTTCATAGTCGGCCAGCGCACCCGCATAGATGGGGTCATCGGTTTCGTCGTGGTGGCGAATGGAGTGGACTAGGATCGTGTGGTCGTCTTGGCGTTCAGCAGGATTATCGGCCATACCGCTTTCGCTGCCAGGGATCCACCACATGTAATAGTGATTGCCCTGGACCGGCGTCCGTCGCCAGCGCGCGTTAAAGCCCGTTGTGCCCTTGACACTAGGCGTGCGCCCACGTGTCCCTAACAGTACCTGCGCCCAAAGTGCCTTGCGGCGGATGGCGGTCGGTAAGTGGGCAACAGTGCGCTCATAATCTTTGTGCTTCAGTAAACGATAAGGTGCCATGACCAATAGGTATGCGAAATTCACGAACTTTTTCTATGATAGCATAGTTGTCTATCAAAGCTGTAATATTGTCTCCTTCAGGGACAATTTGGGATTCTGCGCAACGGCCCATTGCTATACCGCGTGGACTTGGCCCGTATGCACATGAAAAAGCTGCGCCTGCTGGCGAAATTCAGGTGCGAAATCTTCCCAATCGGTCGTGGTGATAATTGCCTGTTCCACACCAGCCAACGCGCCCAGCAAGGTGTTGCGCCGTTGCAGATCCAACTCACTCATCACATCATCCAAGAGCAATAGGGGTGCGGTGCCCGTGGCCGCCATACTGACTTGCAGTTCAGCCAATTTAAGCGCCAGCGCGGCGGTGCGCTGCTGGCCGCGACTGCCATAGGTGCGCAAGTCGCGACCATTGGCAATAATCCGCAGATCATCGCGGTGGGGGCCATAGAGCGTGTTGCCCGCCGATAGTTCGCGTGCGCGACGACTGCGCAGTTTGGCTAGGTATTGAGTGGCGACATCGGCGCGCGT
>DAOTTR010000584.1:0-5434 GCA_034437715.1 Caldilineaceae bacterium | reverse complement strand
ATACTTTATTCTTTGCAATGGCCTTAGGGTCTGTCCAGAAATAAAATAGTGAATTTACGTGATGTTACCCAAGTAAATCTGTCTAAAATCATCCATGTTATTCTTGGACAGACACTTAGCAGAGCGCCCCTGTCGTGGTCAGACCATTAATTGACAGTAAGTACGCTATGATTTGTGCCATATCCGCTTTCCGCACGCAACGGATTTTCGGGATCTGCCAGCCAGTGCCCCTGTGGGTGGGCCGCATCCTCAATCCACAAGCGATAGGGATAATGCCCCGGCGGCAGTTGAATGAAGGCGTGCCACCATCCCTGAAGCGTAGATTGCAATGTATGGTAATCGGGCAGCCAATCATTCCAGGGGCCAATAACGCTCACCCGCTGAGCAGCAGGTGCATAGATGCCTACGTAGATGATGGGGGCATCATCCAGATTGGGCATCTGCCATAACGGTACTCTACCTTGGGTGCGCCATTTGTGCAACTCGCTAGCAGGCAAAATCGTCGCGCTCTGTGGGTAGCCGACCAGCGGCCCACCGGCAGCGCGCAGGGCCGCCGCCACCGCAGCATACGGTTGCAATAAGCCCGCGCCGGTCAGCTTGGCCGGATGATCGGGCAAGGCCGAGGCCGTTGTTTGCAGAAGCGTGCGAATTTGCGCAACGGTCAGCCGCGCATTGGCTTCGAGCATCTGGGCAGCTACCGCCGACACTTGAGCCACGGCCACACTGGTGCCATCGACATGCTGATAGTAGGGGTGGACCCACTTGTGCGCATTCATCCGCTGGCGCACTCCGTGCCACACGTCGGGCATCCAACTGGGTGGGCGATAGACAGCAAAGCCATCGGCGGGATCGTATGCGGTAGCAGCAAGTGACGCCGCGCTCAGATCAAGCGCAGTCGCCTGTTCATCGTAGCCCAAGAGGACGCGCCGCAATTCACCCAACGCAGCCACCTCGCGCAAGAGCGGGCTGACGGGCAGAATTGGCGCGGGCAACCAACGGCCAAGGGCCAATAATTCTGGCTTACGCAACACCTTGCCGTTCTCCTGTACCGTGCCATAGTTGTGATGATAGAGGGAGAATGCGCTTGGCACCGTGGGCGCGGTCCACAAGCGGTTTTGATCATCTACGCCGCCAACGGTCAGGACGGCGGGGGTTTGTGCGGGGGCTTTCAGTTCTTCCTTGCCACTGTTGCCCGCCGCTGCCGCGATCAAAACCCCGCGCTGGGCCAGCGCCGCTGCCGCCAAGCAGACCGGATTATTCTGCCATGCCTGCACAAAATCGCCACCGACACTGAGATTGAGTACGCGCACATTGTAGCGCGCCCAGTTGTCATCGCGCAGCAGCCATTCCAGACCGCGCAAAATGTCTTCTTCGGGAATACGCCCACCGCCCCGCCCAATCTTGATCGGCAATAGTGTAGCATCGGCAGCATAGCTACGATAGCGGCCACCACTTAACAAACCGTTGCCTGCGACAAGCGTCGAGGTCATCTGGCCGTGCCAACTGTCGCCCGCGCCATCCCACAGGCTTGGCTGATCCAGCCCGACCCGTTCCTGGTGATCGGTTAGATCGACATAGTGGGCGAGGCGCATGTCCACATCCATAAGTTTGGTTTGCCACTGTGGCGGCGTAAGTTCTGTCCACATGGGCATGGTGCCGGTCCACGTGGCAGAAGTGCACAGATCGGGGTGGGGATAGTAACCACTGTCGAGAAAAGCAACCGTGACACCGCGGCCTGTAAACGTTGTATAATCGGGTAGGCGTTCGGTCTGACTCCAGACAGTTTCTTCGGCGGGATGATAGTAGGGAGCGGTCGTGGGCGGGGTCGTGGTGGTGTGCAGCGAATGGGCGCTGCGTTGACTGGCAAAAAGGTCCGCATAGTGCTGGGCACAGCTTGGACAAAGACCCTGGGCAGGATGCCACCCAGGGTTTTCTTGCGCAACGCGCTGCGCAATGGGCAGCCGCAGGATCCGACTTTGGGCCAAAATCCGTGGATCATAATCGATACCACAGCGGGGGCACAGGCTCAAAGTGATTACTCCTGCTCTTGTTGACGCCGTATTTCGTCCCAATCTACACCCATGCCAAAGCCAGGTTCGCCAGCATCTGGGTTGCGGAATTCTAAGATCATATCAAATTCATGTTGGTCGATAACTTCGGGATTTTCAGTCAGACCAAGCGACAGCAGCACAATCACATGATAGGTGGCACCAGGTTGCGGATTGCGCATGTGCAGCGTTGTGTCTAATTTCTTTTCGGCGAAGGCCAACATAAAAACACTGTTATTTTCCGTACCATCGGGGTTGAGCACCATGATCTCAATGTTTGGTTGCTGATCCTGCACCGCCGTCAACCAGCCGCGCGCCCAAATTCGCTTTAACTCGGGGTAGGGATAGAAGACAATGCGCTCAAAGCGCAAGGTCTCGTCTGCTTGAAAAAGTGAAATTTCCATAATCTATTCGCATTCTGTCAGCCATTTCGTTGTCAATGTGCGAAGTGTAGCCCACGACAGTATTGACTGTCAAACCACCGGTCAACTGGCATTCGGCTAGTGAACCAGCATGGGTAATAGTAAGGCAACAGCTATGACTTCGTGGCCCAATCTGCTATAATGCAGCCAGCCAATGCTCCCAGTGTAATCGATTCAAGTGACCCAGATTGCCGTGAACCAGAAGGAGAAACAGCACCCCATGAACAATAGCCACCCACAATACAAAGTGCGCGCCGTACAATGCGATTACCGCGCCACCGAGGCTTCGATCTACGAAGCGCTGAAGCGTGCCACTGATCCATTGACCGAAACCTGGACGCGCCTGCGCAAAGCCAAGCGCATTGGCATCAAGTTCAACCATGACAAGGAACCGAAGAATCGCGTCTATTTCGAGGGCAACTTGCAACAGTTGGTCAGCGAGAAAGTGGCCCGCGCCTTTTTGCGTCTGTTGCGCGAACGCACCGATGCCGAATTGATCGCCCCCGATGTCAGCTTTTATACCATGTACAATGGCGCGACGATTGAACAGACTTGCACCCATGCCCAGGTCTTCCGCGACTATGGCGTCGAGTATGCCAATGGTATCGAAGGTCCGCACAAAACGGTCAGTGTACCCGGTGGCGGCCAAATGTTCCGCCAATATGTGTTGCCTGCTGCGGCGGTGGATGTGGATGAATTTATTTCGGTCGCCAAGATCAAGAATCACGCCTTTATGGGCGTCACTCTGTCGCTGAAAAACCTCTTTGGCCTCATGCCAGGCGAGCCGAATGGCCACACTCGCACCTATTTTCATCACCTGGTGCGTATGCCCTATATGTTGGCCGATTTGGGCCGCATCTTCAACCCAACCCTCTGTGTGATCGATGGGTTAGTCGGACAGGCAGGCATGGAGTGGGGCAAAGGCCGCGGTGATGGACCGGGCCGCATCTGCAACACATTGGTGGCCGGCGATCATACAATCGCCACCGATGCTTGCACTGCTTATCTCATGGGCCACGATCCGCAAAGCGATTGGCTCACGCAACCCTTCCTGCGCGACCGCAATTCGCTCTTGGTGGCCGCCGAAGCGGGCTTTGGCACAGTCAATTTGGATGAGATCGACTTCCAATCCGAGGTCACAGCGCCGGTTGGCCAGTTCTACTCTGTCCAGACCGACTCCACCGAGACCAACATCAGTTGGCGACGTACCACTGCTGAGCAAGCACTCTATTATGTGGATAAGCAACCCAAGCTTGTTGACAAATATGCGGGTGAATATGTCTTGCTGCAAGAGGGTGAGGTGCGCTGGCATGATCCCGTGAGCGACTTGCGCGTCAGTCGCCGTGTCTTGGCGGGTGACAAACCGGATCAGGCCATGTGGATGAAATATGTTGATCCGGAAGAAATAGAGGGCGAGCACTTCCAGGTGTATGACAAGGCATGGGCCCAGGCGAAAGCGGTGAGTATCTAGTGAAAAGACAAAGGACGGCCGTCTGGCACTAGGTGTCATCATTGGCTATCATTCGTCGTCCTTTGTCTTCTGTCACTGGATTATTTTTCGAAAAATCACAGTGGAATTATGGCCGCCGAAGCCAAACGAGTTACTCATGGCAACATTGACCGTGCGCTGCACCTGGGTGCCGAGCGTTAAATTGAGTTCCGCGGGCACGGCGGCATCGATCTGCTGCGTGTTGATCGTCGGCGGAATGCGATCCTGACAGACGCCTAACACCGCGATCAAGGCCTCGATCGCGCCAGCCGCGCCCAACAGATGGCCGGTCATCGATTTGGTGGCGCTGATCTGCACCTGGCCCAGATGAGCGCCTAGCAAGCGTTGCATGGCCTTCAATTCGCTCAAGTCCCCGACAGGTGTCGAAGTGGCATGGGGATTGATGTAGTCAATATCGGCTGGTGTAAGTTGCGCATCGTCCAAGGCGCTGCGCATACTCTGATACGCGCCATCGCCTTCGGGATGGGCTGCCGTCGCGTGATAGGCATCCGCCGAGCTGCCGCCCCCCACGATTTCGGCGTAAATCCGTGCCCCACGCTGCACCGCATGACCATACTCTTCCAAAATCAGCGCGCAGGAGCCCTCGCCGATCACAAAGCCGTCGCGCGTTGCGTCAAAGGGACGCGACGCGTGTTGCGGATCATCGTTGCGCGTGGAGAGCGCCTGCACCGCATTAAAGCCGCCCACCGATGAGGGTGTAATCGGCGCTTCGGAGCCGCCAGAGACAATCACGTCGGCTTTGCCCAGGCGAATCTGGTAAAAGGCATCGATCAGCGCGTTATTGGCCGAAGCACAGGCCGAAACCGTATTATAGTTGACGCCACGTAAGCCATAGTGCAGCGAAATCGCGCCAGAACTGGCATCCAGCAACATCTTGGGAATAAAGAGCGGGCTAAAGCGTGGGTTGCCGCCCTCCTGGCTATATTTGAAGAGTTGCTCTTCGGTGGTTTCAATGCCCCCCATAGCCGAGGCCCAAATGACACCAATGCGAGTTGTGTCGAAGTTGCTGGGCTCGATCCCCGCATCGCGCAACGCTTCGCCAGCCGTCACCAACGCATATTGGGAAAAGCGATCGGCGCGCCGCGCCTCTTTTTTGTCCAAGTAGTCGGCGGGATCAAAGCCTTTGACTTCGCAAGCGAAATGGGTTTTGAAATGGGTGGTATCAAAGCGGGTAATCGGGGCCGCACCACTGACACCATTTAGCAGATTGGCCCAGGTTGTCGCCACCGTATTGCCCAGCGGCGTTAAGGCCCCTAACCCTGTAATGACAACGCGTTTTAATTCCATGTCATACTCTTTTTCGTGAACGCCAATCAAACCTCGAACGGCAACCGCCTAGTACAGTTGGGCGTAGATACCACGGCAGTTAATCAGGCACGTTACTCGTGTACATCATGGTAAAAATAGGGTACCTTATTTACGCCGGGATCTACTAGTACAGTTGGGCGTAGATA
>DAOTTR010000583.1:0-33945 GCA_034437715.1 Caldilineaceae bacterium | reverse complement strand
TGGCCGGTTGGCTGTGGATCAAGTGGCTGCTCACACCGGAAGTTCATGCCCGCATGATCGCCAACACCAGCTACTTCCCTAGCACCAAGAGCGCGATCGAAACCGAGACACTTCAAGCCTTCTATGAGACCAATCCTACCGCCCGTCGCCTGGTCGACGAAATTTCGGTGAATGCACGCATCCTCGCCCCCAGCCCGGCCCTGCCCGAAGTGCGCGCCGTCGTCACCGCCAAGACGGTCGAAGAAGTGCTGCTCAAAACGCTCTCGCCCGAAGAAGGGGTGAAGAAGCTCAAGGCCGAAGCCGACAAGGCGATCAAGAACGCAATGCTGTAACGCGTACCGCTTGACATACCATCGCCGACCGTAAGAGGAAGGGGTACTCCGGTGACTGAGCTTGTCGAAGTCACCGGAGTACCCCTTTACTTTTCAAAAGTTAACACAAATTCATCGAAGCTTATCAATACGATAACAATTCGATATTTCCAGTTAATTTCATGTTTAACTGTGTGCGCGATGATCGCCCCATCACCCACTCAATCAAACCACCCCTGCTGTGATGAGAAAACGAGCAACCCTATGTCAAACGTTTCAGCCAACGTTCTCCTCCGCTTTGCGCACATTAGTGACACCCACCTCACGCCTGGCGACCGCACCGAAATGCGCATGGATCACTACTCACCACGTGTGCTGGCATTGATCAACGCGGTGCGGGCGCACCAGCCCGAAGCGGCCTCACATGAAAATCCCGCGGTGCTGGCCTCTGTGGCAACCAAGCGGCTGATCGAAGAGATCAACCGCCTGCCCTTTCCCCTCGACTTTGTCCTTCATACTGGCGACATCATGACCGATGCGACCGCTGACGAATATGAATATACCAAGGATATTTTGCGTGGGATCAACTATCCACTCTATTTCATCCCCGGCAACCATGACAGCAGCGAAGGTATTCAGCGGGTCTTGGCCGGGATGGACGCGATCAAGCCCACCTATGATTATGTCGTCGAAATCAATGGCGTGCAGCTCGTCTGTGTGGATAGTGCCACCAACGGCGTCGATCATGGTGGCCGCTTAAGTGGTGACCAACTGGCCTGGCTTGATGGGCTGTGCAGTGCGGGTGGCGACCAGCCCATGATCGTGGCGATTCATCACCACATTCGCAAATTTGATAGCCATTTTATTGACTTCTTTGGCACTGAGAATGGCGACGCGATTCATGCCATTCTACGCAAAGCCGGCCCACGCTTGCGCGGTGTCTTCTCCGGCCACATCCACCAAGCGATTGATATTTATGACGACAGCATTTTCTATAGTTTTGTCCAAGCTGCGCATATGCAGTCGAATCTCTTCCCCGCGATCGAGCAGATGGGCGCGCATCCCGTTACCCCCAACCCTGGCTTCAGCATCGTCACTGTCACCAGCGAACGCACCTTTGTGCGCCGCTTTAATTTTATGATCTAAGCAGGAGCAACTCATGTCCGAAATATTGGTCCGCTTTGCCCATATTAGCGACACACATATTGAGCCGGAAGCAGGGACGCGTGAACGGCGGCTAGCGACGCTGGAACGGCTAAAGTATATGGCGGGCTTCCCTCCGGCAGTGTTGGCCGAGATTATCAAACATCAGGAAGCAGCGCTCAACGGCCACTATCCTTACCCGACGGCGGTAAAAGCAAGCGAAGCGCTTGTCGCCGCGTTGAACGCGCTCGAAACACCGCTTGACTTTGTGCTCCACACTGGTGACGTTGTCAACCACGGCGATGCTGACCAATATGTCGAGACGGCGCGCATCTTTGGTGGGCTCAACTATCCCATTCGTTATGCGGTCGGTAATCATGACAAGGTGGAAAATCTCTATGCCGGGCTGCTGGATAAACCGGCGGAGAAGATTGCTTATGACTACAGCTTTGCCCAGAATGGCGTGAAGTTTGTCTGTGTCGATAGCGCCACGAACGGCGAAGGGATCAACTGGTTCGTTACCCAGGAGCAACTAGCCTGGCTGGAAGCAGAACTCACCGATGGGGGCGATCAACCGCTGGTTGTAGCCATCCACCATCCGCCCTTCCAAATCCACATTGACTGGCTCGATTTCTTTATTGTTAAGAACTGGCCGGAGATCCAGACTGTGCTACAAAAGGCTGGCCCGCGGCTGCGTGGCGTCTTCTCCGGCCATGTCCACACGCCGATTACTTGCCAGCGTAACGGCGTGCTCTACAGCGTTGTCCCCGAAGTCTTCAGCCATGCCCCCGGCTACAGTGTCGTCACGGTGACGACTGAGGATATCCATATTCAACGGTACACTTTTTGATTTTTTGATTTTACACACAGGGAACCAGGAGTAAATCTTTTATGCGACCACTATCCCGTTTCATCTTGGCCTTTTTGGCCCTCTTGATCACAGCTTGTGCCGTACCTGCGCCGGCCGCCGCCCCCGCCGCCGATGCGCCTGTTGCCGACAGCGCCGCCGGCAGCGAACCAATCGAAATCACCTTCTACAGCTATAACCTGGGCGCAGCCGGTGCTTTTTCCGATGGCGCACAGAAGTTACTGGACGCCTTTGCCGCCACCGACACGAATATCAAAGTTAATGGCGTGGGCGTCCCCAGCGACCAGATCCTGGCCAAAACCCAGGCTGACCTGGTGGCCGGTACACCACCCGATATCGTCCAGTTGATCTTCGATGATCTGGACAATATTGCGACCAACTTCAATGCAGTGCCGCTGGAAGATTTTGTGCCTGCCGATGAACTGGCTGAGCATCTGGGTGGGATGCACCCCAACGGGGTGAAACTAGGTCAGTTGAATGGCAAGACTTATGGGCTGGCCTATACCTTCAGCACCCCCATGCTGTTCTATAATGCTGACCTCTTTATCGCCGCCGGCTTGGACCCTGACGTGCCGCCGAAAAGCTGGGAAGAAGTGCTCCAATACGGTCAGCAGATTGTCGACAAGACTGACGCCGCTGGGATTCATATCGCCGCCACCGGCCGCTATGACTGGATCACCCAGTCGCTCTATCTGAGTGCCGGTGGTCGTGCCATGTCTGAAGATCGCAGCCAAGTAATGGTCGGCGAAGCGGGCTCCGTGCAGGCGATCGAAATGTTGCGCGGTTTAGTCCAAGCGGGTGTGATGCCGAACCTGACCTCCGCCGAGACGGTGGAAGGGATGGCCGGCGGCAAGTTGGCGATGTTAGTCAACTCAAGCGCGCTCCAGGCGACCCTGCTCAAGGCTGCCACGGGCAATTTTGACCTCCGCTCGGCACCGCTGCCCGGTTTTGGCGATCAGCTAGCCGTGCCCACGAACTCCGGCAGCGCGATCTTTGTGTTGACCCAAGACCCGGCCCGCCAGCAAGCGGCCTGGGCGTTTATGAAATTTGCCACCAGCAAAGAGGGCTACACCATCATTACCCGTGACATCGGTTACTTGCCTTTGCGCCCGGAGATTGTCAACGAGGAAGCCTATCTCAAAGCATGGGTGGCGGAGCATCCGCTGATTCTGCCCAACATTGAGCAACTTGACCGCTTGCAGCCGTGGACCTCATTCCCCGGCCCCAACTACCGCCAGATTATTGAGATTACGCAGGCCGCGGTCGAGCAGGCGATCTTTGGCGACAACGACGATGTAGCCGGGATCATGCTGGCAGCGCAACAACGTGCGCAGGAATTGATGCCGCAGTAATCGTGCAGTCCTTCCACACTTGCTGGTAGGGACACGGCTGGCCGTGTCCCTACCAGCAAGTGTATAACAGGGATAGAACAAGGATCGATAATGGCAGAACAGACGATGGCAGGACGCGCATTGGCGCTGCCCCAAAGTGTAGGGCGGCGCGCCCTGTGGCAACGACGGCACCTCTTCGAGCGGCTGCAACCTTATCTTTACCTGTTGCCGGTGATCATTACCCTGGGCATCTGGATCTACTGGCCGCTGGTGCGGACGGTCTACCTGAGCTTTTTTCAGTGGAACCTGCTGCCGACCACGCCCATGATCTATGTCGGTTGGGAAAATTACCGACGCATTCTCGGTTTGCCGGAGATGCAGCAGGCGATTCGCAACACGGTGGTCTATACGCTGGGGATTATGCCCCTTTCGGTGATCATTCCCCTGATCGTTGCCCTCTTCACCGACAATATCGGCAAACGCTGGCGCAACCTCTATCGCGGGCTGATCTTTATCCCCATGCTGATCGCGCCGGTCGTCGTCTCGATCATCTGGCGGTGGCTGCTTAATCCCACTGTCGGCATCGTTAACTATGCGCTGACCGGCGGCACCTTTGCCGAGCCGATCAACTTTTTTCGGGGTGAAACGATTGCGATCTGGACGATCATCGGGATTACCGGTTGGAAACTGGTGGGCTTTAGCACGCTGATCTTCTCCGCTGCGATCACCAACATCAACCGTGACTATATCGAGGCGGCGTCGATCGATGGGGCCAACTATCGGCAGATTGTACGCAGCATTATCCTGCCACTGCTTTCGCCCACCGTGCTGCTGTTGGTGATGTTGAGCGTGCTGCTCGTCTCGCAGTGGAGCTTTGCCTATATCAATGTGTTGACCCAAGGCGGTCCGCTTGGCGCGACGACCAACGTTTATTACATCCTCTACACCTATGGGTTCCGTACCTTTGCGATTGGTTGGAGCAGCGCCGCGGCGGTGATCCTCTTTATTACCTTTGGCTTGTTGGCCGCCGGGTTGTTGAGCCTGATCAATCGTTATTCGTTTTATGATTCGTAAAACGTAAAACGTAATGTCCGCTTACGTTTCACGCTTTACGTTTTACGTTTTAATGACCGGAGTATATCATGCGTGCAAGGCGACGAGTATCGACTACGAGTACTTTGACTGGGCACTTACTGTTGGTTATTTTGATCGTCATCGCGATCTTCCCGGTCTACTGGATGGTGGCGACTTCGTTCAAGGCGGCGAATGCACTCTTCCAGATCAGCTTGTGGCCGGTCAATCCCACTAGTGAAAACTATCGCTTTGTCTGGGAAAATCTGCCCTTTGGGTTGATGCTGGGCAACACGGTAGCGATGGCGAGTTTACAGATGATCAGCCAGTTGTTGACGGCGTTGCTGGCCGCCTATGCCTTTGCGCGCTGGAAATTTTGGGGTAGCCGGTTGATCTTTGCGTTGATTGCGCTGACCTGGTTGGTGCCTTTTCAGGTGACGATGATCCCCAACTATGTCTTGCTCTCGCGGTTGGGGTGGCTCAACACCCTTTATGGGCTGGTAATTCCGCATATTGCCTCGGCCTTTTCAGTCTTGTTGCTCTTTCAAAACATTAAAGCCTTTCCCACTGAGTTGATCGACAGTTCGCGCATCGATGGTGCCACCAGTTGGGGTACACTCTGGCGCGTGGTCATACCCAATTTGCGTTCACCATTGGCCGCGCTGGGAATTCTGCTCTTTATCTCGGCTTGGAATGAATATTTCTGGCCGCTATTGGTAATGACTAAGCCGGAACGCTCGGTGATCCAGATCGGCTTGCAAATGTTCTTGACTGAACAAGGTGATCTCTGGGGACCGTTGATGGCAGCGGCCACAATGGCAACGTTGCCCATCTTTGTGCTCTATGTGATCTTGCAGCGCCAGGTGATCGACTCGTTTGTGAAATCGGGGTTGCGGTAAAGATTGATGAGTAAAGATTAGAGGAGAAAGTAAATGGAGAGTATGGGACAACGCCACCTGCCGTTGGAAGGTGCTTACAACATTCGTGATATCGGCGGTTATCCTGCCGCGGCGGGGACAACCACGCGCTGGCGCACTTTTTTGCGCGCCGATTCGCTACATAACCTGACCCCCGCCAGCCAACAAGCGCTGATCGACTACGGCGTACGCACGATCATCGACCTGCGCTTTGCACAAGAGTGCAGCGCCGCGCCCAATGTCTTTGCCGCGGGGGGCAGTGTCCGGTACATCAATCTTTCACTCTTTGAAGGCAGCGCCCCCAATGGCATGGGTCGTCAACTGGTCGATTTGGAAAGCATCTACCGCTATATCCTGGACGAGCGGCAAGCGGCCGTCAAAGCGGTCCTGGAACTGATGGCAGATGATGCCTTCCCGGTCCTCATTCACTGCACCGCGGGCAAGGATCGCACGGGAATGATCACGGCGCTGATGTTAGGGCTAGCCGGTGTTGACCACGCCACCATTGCCGAGGATTATGCGTTGACCGCGCATTATGGCGCGGAGCTGCTGGCAACGTTACACGCCCAAGCCGCCGCCGCCGGACGGGACATGGCAACCTATGCGCGCTTTTTGGCAGCCGAACCCGCCGCGATGCGCAACACATTGGCTTACCTGGAAGCAAAATATGTGAGTGTGCCGGCCTATTTGGCACAGATTGGGTTGACGGCAACGCAGATTGCCCAATTGCGACGGCAATTGCTCAGTCAATAAAACAGGTTACAGCACTGGGACTGCCGCCATCTCTGGCGGCCTGCCGGCAGGATGCCGGGGTGCCCAGTGCGTAACATGAGTCAATCAAACGCACACCCTTAACCAACCAATAACAGACACGCAAAACCGCTTATTACCCCATTAATCAATGCGCTGTATCATTCTGTAGTTACCATCCATCCCCTGTGATTCCATCACGTTTTCAACCAAGTTCCGCCTTCTCACCATTTTTTGTCCTATCACGCAACCATTGACAAATTTGCCAGAGAAAGAACAACTCAATGACGATTCATTCCCGAACCTATCTTGCTTTGCTGCGTTTGTTGACGCTGCTGGCGCTCTTGAGCATGGTCATCGCCGGCTGTGCTGCCCCAGTCGCCCCCGCCGGTACCAGTGACGTGGCTGCGCCGCCCGCCCCTGTCGCCGGTGCTGATGTGCCTCGTGCAGAAACCTTAATCATTGCCAGCGAAGGCAGCAATGTCATCGCGGCGCCGGAAAATTTCAACCCCTTTGTCAGCGGCGCGGTCGGCCCCAGCGAAGGCCAGAGTGTGCTGGTCGAGAGCCTCTTCTATCTCAACTATGAGAGTGGTGAGATGATGCCCTGGCTGGCCGAAAGTTATGAATTTTCCCCTGATTATACGGGTGTCGATATCGTCCTACGCAAGGGCATTACCTGGAACGACGGCGAACCCTTTAGCGCTGATGATGTCGTCTTTACGATCAATCTGCTCAAGGATGAAAGCCTGCCCTTTAATGGTGGCGCGGATATGCGCCAATGGGTGGCAACGGTAGCGGCCGTTGACGAACAGACGGTGCGCTTTACCTTCACCAGCCCGAATCCCCGCTTCCTCCAAGATTATTTCGCCGTGCGTATTTCTACGGCTATCATCATCGTGCCCGAACACATCTGGAGTACGATCGAAGATCCGGCGACCTTCACCAACTTTGACCCGGCCAAAGGCTACCCAGTCTTCACCGGCCCTTATCAGGTTGCCGCCGCCAGCACCAATGAGATGCTCTATGACCGTCGCGCCAGTTGGTGGGCCGCGGAAACGGGCTTCCAACCAATGCCCGCCCCGCGCCGGATTGTCTACACCTCCGGTGGTTCAGCCGATGTCGTGGCCGCCCGCCTTTTGAACAATGAGTTGGATGCCGTTCACCGAGTTGCCGCCGATGTCTACGAGACGATCAAAGCACAAAATCCTAACTTAGGCGCCTGGTTTGCCGAACGGCCCTATGCCTGGCTCGATCCCTGCCCGCGCACCTACTTTATCAATACCTTGAAAGCGCCCTGGGATAGTGTCAACATGCGCCGCGCCCTGTCGCTGGCGATTGATCGCGAAGCGATTGCGGCTGGTGAATTGGGGCTCGACCCCGGTGGTGCGCCAGCCGCGTTTATCTTCCCCGACTACCCGCCCCTGCTGGCCTACTATGCCGAAGCCGAGGATCTGTTGGCGCAATATCAGCCGACCAAGTTTGATCCGGAAGCCGCCATTGCCCTGATCGAAGGCGAAGGCTGGACGCGCGGTGATGACGGTGTCTTTACGAAGGACGGCGAGCGGCTGACCATCACCTGGTATGGCCCGGCCGATTGGGTGCCCGGCCCGCGCACCTTCCCGCTCTTTGAAGCCTACCTGAAGAATATTGGGATTGAGCCAAGTGTCGAGTTGTTGGCCGCCGCCGTCTTGAATGAACGGCGCAATCTGGGTGACTATGATGTCATCCTCACCTCGCCCTGTGGCAGCGTCGTTGATCCCTATCGCGGCCTCGACCGCTTCCACAGCCGGGATGTCAAACCAATCGGTGAAGTTGTCACCACGAATATCAGCCGCTATGTCAACCCGGCTTATGATGCGCTGGTCGATCAGGTTGGCCAACTCGCGCCGGGCGATCCGGCGATTATTCCCCTCTGGCGCCAGGCTTTTGAAATTTATCTGCAAGATCAGCCGGCGTTGCCTTTGCATCAACAAGTGCGCGTTGTGCCCCACAACACGACCTATTGGACGAACTGGCCGACCAGTGAGAACAACTACATCCACCCGCCGACCTGGTGGCACACCACCTTGATCCAGATTGTGAATCTGCAACCGGCACAGTAAAGCCTGACAAGATGACCGGATGACACGATGTCATCCGGTCATCCGGTCATCTTATCATCTTATCATCTTGTCATCTTGTCTAAGAAAACCCATGTCCATTCGCTACATTGCCTTTCGTCTGTTCATTTTCGCCTTGATTATCTGGGTGGCGGCCAGCCTCAATTTTCTGTTGCCGCGGCTAGTGCCGGGTGACCCCATTACAGCCATGCTCAACCGGCTGGAAGATCAGGGGATGGCAGTTACCAACCAGGTCGAATTGATTGCGGCGTATCGGGAGCGCTTTGGCCTTAACGCGCCATTAGGGGTGCAATATGTGCGCTATCTGGCGGCGGTGCTACGTTTTGATTTTGGCTACTCGATCACCTCGTTTCCCACCACGGTGGCGTCGATTATCAGTGCGAGTTTGCCCTGGACGATCGGTCTCCTCTCGGTGACAACCTTGCTGGCCTTTACGATTGGCATTATCTTGGGCGCGCTTTTTATGTGGCGCGGGACGCCCCTCTTATTGCGCCTGGTGACCTGGTTTTTGATCATCATTGCCCCCCTGCCCTATTACCTGATCGCCATTGTGCTGCTCTTTCTACTCGGCTTTACCCTACGTTGGTTGCCGGCCACCTCGGCTTCCCTGGTCAACCAGATGAGTGGGTTTAATTGGGAATCGATCAGCAAGATTATCAACATGTCAACTTTGCCGGCGCTCTCGATCCTGCTGGCCGCGGTCGGCTCCTGGGCATTGGGCATGCGCGCCATGATGATCACCGTACAGGGCGAAGATTACATCACCTTGGCCCGGGCGAAGGGGCTTTCTGAGCGGCGCATTATGTTGGGGTATGCCATGCGCAACGCGCTGCTGCCCCAAGTCACCGCGCTGGGCATCTCCCTGGCGACGGTCGTCTCCGGCGCCACGCTGGTTGAGGTGGTCTTCCTCTACCCAGGCATCGGGCGCGCGCTGTTGACGGCGACCAACAACCTGGATTACCCCCTGATCCAGGGCATTACTTTTATTTTGGTTGTCTCGGTCGCGGTGGGTGTTCTCATCGTCGATCTGATCTACCCCTTGCTTGATCCACGCATTACCTACGAGAGGCGGTGAATATGCTGGCCAACTGGAAATTAATGCTTGGCTTTCTGCTGTTGGGGTTGTTGGCCATTGGGGCGCTGGGTGGACCACGGCTGATCGACGAAGCGGCCACCCAACCACTCTACGCATCCTTTAACAAACCGCCCTCTGCCGCACATCCCCTGGGCACCGATGATGTCGGTCGCGATCTCTTGGCCTTGCTCGTCTACGGTCTATGGCCGACCCTCAGCATCGGTCTGATTGCCGGCACCTTGGGCACTGGGATTGGGACCGCGTTGGGGCTGATCAGCGGCTATTTCCGCGGCCCGGTGGATCTGGTGATCCGTACCCTCTCGGACATTGTGCTGACGATTCCGCTGCTGGTCGTGCTCATTTTGGTCGCCTCCTTCACCCGGACGACGACCATTACGGGGACGGCGCTAATTGTTGGCCTCTTGGCCTGGGCGGGGCCAACCCGTGCGATCCGAGCGCAAACGTTGAGCCTCCGCGAACGCGCGTTTATTCGGGTGGCCAAGCTGACAGGCATGAACGATTTCGAGATCATCTTTCTCGATCTGCTGCCGAATTTGCTGCCTTATATCCTGGCCGGCTTTATCGATGCCATTGCGGGGGGCATCCTGGCCTCGGTTGGGTTGCAACTGCTGGGGATCGGGCCGCTCTTGATTCCCAACATGGGCATGACCTTGAACAGCGCCTTTGCCGGTGGCGCCATGATTCGTGGTTATTGGTGGTGGTGGGCACCGCCGGTAATAGTGTTGACCGTGCTCTTTCTCGCGACGTTTTTGATTACCTTGGCCCTCGACGAAATTGCTAATCCGCGGTTGCGCGGAAATGCAGCATAAAGGCGAAGAGGAGATCCCATGAAAATCGAAACGCGTGGTGTGCTAAACACGGGACATGAAGAGAGCGCAATTACCGCTGAAAGTGATCTTTGGATCTAAGGCATAGAAACGAAATCAGTTAGCGTGGGAGATCTGTGTGGCGAAGGACGAAGCTGTACTTAAGGTAAAAAACTTACGCGTTATTTACCACACGCCCCAGGCGGATGTGCGCGCCGTGAACAATCTCACCTTTGCATTGCACAAAGGGGAACGGCTGGGGCTAGTGGGCGAATCGGGCAGCGGTAAATCGACGACCGCCTTGGCGATCTTGCGCATTCTGCCCACGCGCGCGACCATCGCCGGGGGGCAGATCACCCTCAATGGCCAAGATCTGTTGACGCTCGACCCTGAGCAGATGCGCGCCGTGCGCGGGCAACGGATCGCGCTGGTGCCCCAAGGTGCCATGAATTCACTCAACCCTGTGCTGCGCATCTATCATCAACTGGCCGATGTGATCCGTCAACATCGTGGCCCAACGGCGCGCAACACGCTGCGCTCGCAGATCGGTCATGCCCTGGAACTGGTCGATCTGCCCACCAATGTGATGCAGATGTATCCCCATGAATTGAGCGGTGGCATGAAACAACGGGTCTGCATCGCCCTGGCGATCCTTTTGCAGCCACAGGTGATCATTGCCGACGAGCCGACCAGTGCCCTCGACGTAGTGACGCAGCAGGTGGTGGCGCAGACCTTGGTGCAGGTACAGGAGCAGATCGGGGCCGCGATCCTGCTCATTGGTCACGATATGGGTTTGCAAGCGCAACTGGTGGACCGGCTGGCGGTGATGTATGCGGGCCACATCGTCGAGTTGGCCGCTGTGGCAACCATCTTCCACCGGCCGCTCCATCCCTACACCCAGTCGCTGATCTCCTTTATTCCGTCGCTGCGCGAGAAACGGCCACCCCGTGGCCTTGCTGGGCTGCCGCCGCGCATCGTTAGCGATCCGGTCGGTTGTGTCTTTCGGGCGCGCTGTCCGGTTGCCATCGCGCGCTGTGAAAACGAAGTACCGCCGTTACGTGAGTTGTACGCTGGGCACCAGGTTGCCTGCCATTTGCCATAAACCAAGGAACGCGCGATGTTGCTATTAGAGGCAAACAATCTTACGAAAAATTTCGGCGGCGGTCTGCTGACCGGGGCGAAAATGGTTGCGCTCCACGACTTTAATCTCTGCCTGGATGAAGATGAGCCCGCGATTATTGCAATTGCCGGCGAGAGTGGCAGCGGCAAGACAACCGCAGCCACTCTGATCTTAGGGTTGCTCACCCCCAGCGCCGGCAAGATCTACTACCGTGGCACAGAACTCCGCGACCTCACGGGACAAAGTTGGAAAGACTATCGCCGTGAGGTCCAGGCCATTTTTCAAGATCCCTACGAGGTCTTTAATCCTTTCTACAAAGTGGACCGCGTTTTGCGCACAGTCATCCGCAAATTTCAGTTGGCGCACAGCCAGCGGCAGAGCCAAGCGCTCATGCGCGAGGCCCTGGAAACGGTCGGTCTACGCCCGGATGATGTGCTGGGTAAGTATCCCCATGAATTGAGCGGCGGTCAACGGCAACGGATCATGATTGCCCGCGCTTTTCTAACCAGACCGCGTTTGATTGTGGCCGATGAGCCGGTCTCCATGCTCGATGCCTCGCTGCGTGGGTTGATGTTGGAGATTATGTTACGGTTGAAAAGCGAGTATGGCATCTCGTTCATCTATGTCACGCACGATCTTTCGACCGCCTATCAGATCAGCGACCGCATTATGGTGCTCTATCGCGGGGTGACGGTGGAACAGGGGCCGATTGACCCTGTCATCACCGCGCCGCGCCATCCCTATACGCAACTGCTCACCGCCGCCGTGCCGACGCCTGATCCCAACGTGCGTTGGACGCAGCCGGCCCGGTCAACCAAGGTCCAACTGAATGGTCGGCAACCGGGCGCGCCACAACGGGTGGGCTGCAATTTTGCCGACCGCTGCCCCCAAGTGATGGCGCGCTGTCACGCCCAAATGCCGCCGGCGCAGACGATTGCCGCCGACCATTTGGCAACCTGTTATCTCTATGAGCACCCGACAAGTGCCGAAAGTA
This sequence comes from Caldilineaceae bacterium, assembly GCA_034437715.1. Classification (GTDB taxonomy): domain Bacteria; phylum Chloroflexota; class Anaerolineae; order Caldilineales; family Caldilineaceae; genus JAHBVH01. Next base: position 21,418 of record DAOTTR010000583.1, on the reverse strand, counting down.
ATTTCACTCTTCCTAAGTAAAAAATATGGCAACGCATACCCTATCACCAACCCACCAAATTCTCCTGGATGAGACCGTGTCACTCGCACCGGATCAGCCTCATCCGCCCTATCTCTATCAAGCGGCGTCTGTGCCGGTCAACGCCAGCCGCGTCGGCGCGACGGTGCGCTTTCATAAGACGGCGCGGCGCACGCAACTCTTTGCCGCGCTCTTTGCGCCCGATGGCTTCCGCGGCTGTCGCATGGATCCCAGCAAATTGGAGGAGGTCGTGCTCGAATTGTGGAGCACGCCGGCCACGGCCAGTGAAGGCACCATGCCAGGGCCGTTGCCCACCGGCGAGTGGCGAGTTCAACTCGATATCCATGAGATTGCCGAGCCGCTTATGGTGCAAGTCGTGATCTATGCCGAATTTGACGAAATCGCCCACCCCGTCGCCTTTGATTTTCCCGCTGATCATGTCGTCAAACCGGCTGCCAGCTGGTACAAAGGCGAACTCCACGCCCATTCAACTGAGAGTGACGGTAAGCACCCGGTGGATACGGTCATCCGCGCGGCGCTTGACACCGGGCTGGATTTCTTCTCGCTGACCGACCACTACACCGTCAGTCAGTGGCGCAAGCTGATTCCACACCTGGAAGCGCCGATCGCACTGATCCGCTCGTGTGAAGTAACCAGCCATCACGGCCACGCCAACCTGCAAGGGATGACCGAGTGGGTCAACCTCTTTGTCGATACGCCGGAATGGACGATGAACGACGCCGCCGATGCAATCCACGCGCAGGGTGGTCTCTTCTGTGTCAATCACCCCTTTAGCGGCACACTGGGGTGGCGCATCTTTGATTTTGATTGGGCCAAGGCCGATCTGTTGGAGATCTATCACAACCTGGAGGGGGCCGCCAATGTGTTGCACCTCCCGCTCTGGGATCGCCAACTTTCCCACGGCCATCGCATCGTCGGTGTCGGCGCGATCGATAGCCACGATCCGTTCGACGGGCTGCATAGGCTCGGCCAAGTCGTGACCTGGGTTTACGCCGATGAACTCAGTGAGAAGGGGATCGTCGCGGGTTTGCGCCGTGGCCGCGTCTATGTCAGTCGCGGGCCGGAGTTGCGCTTTGTCGCGCGCAATGGCAAGGGGGGGATCGCCGAGATGTGGGAGACCCTGTTTACGGCCGGCGAGGAGATTACGCTAGAAGTGCAGGTCAAAAGTGCACTGCCGCTGCGCCTCTTTGTCATTCGTGATGGGTACTATTTGGAGATGCGTGAGATCGCCGGCGCAGTGGATTGGCAGACCTATACCTTTTGCGACCGCCCGACCGACAATACCTACTATCGCATTGAATTGCATCGCGCGGCCGCCGAGCAGAAATACGACTTGCTGCTGCTCCGCGACCACGAAACCGTACAAGCGCTGAGCAATCCAGTGCGGGTTGTGGCGGTTTAGGAAAACCTTGCGATGCACGAGGAACTTGAAATGCAACAAGAACCGCACTTTATAACCGAACAACTGACAGATTTGAAAGAGAAAGAACAACATGATGACTTACGCCCAGCTCTATCGATTGGTGCAGGCGCGCTGGATTAGGCTGTTGTTTGCCCTCCCCATTGTTTTGCTCCTCCTTACCCCTAGTCATGGACAGGCGCAAAGCGCCGAGCCCATCACCCTGCGTATCATGAGCTTCAATATCTGGGTCGGTGGGGAGTTGGTTAACTTTGGCAAGGTCGTCGAAGCGATTCAAGCAGCAGAGGCCGATATCGTCGGGCTGCAAGAAGCGACCGGCAACACGCGCCGGTTGGCTGATGCGCTTGGTTGGTATGCCAATGAGCGTACCCAAATCATCTCACGCTTCCCGCTGATCGACCCGCCAGACAGTCAGGGCCTCTATCTCTTTGCCCAAGTCGCGCCGGGCGCAGTCGTGGCGGTGGCGAATGTCCATCTGCCCTCCGGACCTTATGGTCCCGAAGCAGTACGAGATGGTGCGACCTTGGCGGAGGTGATCGAACTGGAAGAGATGACCCGGTTGCCCATGATCGCGCCTAGCCTGCCCACCCTCACGGCCCTGGCGAAAGCGGGCATGCCGGTCTTTCTGACCGGTGACTTCAACACCCCTTCGCATCGTGATTGGCCGGAGGCCTTGATCGGCAGCCGCACCGGGCTCGTCTACAGCGTGCCCTGGCCGGTGACGGTCGCGGTCGAGGACGCTGGCTTTGTGGACACCTATCGCGCCGCTTATCCCGACCCAACCAAGCGGCTGGGCATTACCTGGAGTTATGGTTACCCCTATCCCCGGCTAAAAGCCGATGAAGTAATCGACCGCATTGATTTTGTCTTTGCTGCGGGGGCCGGTGAGGTCTTGGCCAGTGAAATTGTTGGCCCTGCCGGTAGCCCGGAAGTTGACATTGCGATTGCCCCTTTCCCCTCGGATCACCGGGGCGTGGTCTCCACGGTGGCGGTCACCCCCCACAAACCGCCCTATTTAGTTGCCACCGACAAGCGCGTGGTCAAGCAGGGCGAGACCTTTGTTGTGCGCTATTTTGCCCCCAATGGCGAAGCGCAGGATCGCATTGCCGTGGTTACCGCCGGTGGCGATGCAACGACCGACGCGCGGATGTGGTTGCCCCCCTACGAGGCGAGTTTCTCCGGCAGTGTCACCTTTGGGTCGGGCGCGCTTACGCCTGGGGGGTATGAGGTTGTCTTGTTGGGAGACGATGACGACGAAGTCGCGCGCAACGCATTTTGGGTAGTTGCGCCAACGGCACAGCCCACGCTGCAAACGGCCCAACCCAGCTTTACCGTCGGCGAGCCGATTACCGTCACCTGGGACAACGCCCCCGCCAATCGCTGGGACTGGCTGGCGATCTACAGCGCCGGTGACCCGGATCTCTACAACGGCTACTGGGGTTACCTCTACACCAAAGCCACGGTTGCCGGCCGTGCCACCTTTGACCGTGAGACCCTGGGTGAAGAACTGCTGCCCCCCGGCGACTACACCGCGCGCCTGCTGCTGGATGATGGCTATGCCGTGCTGGCCGAAACTGATTTTACGGTGACCGAATAATACTGGTTACGCATGAGCGTATTTTACGTTTGGGGCAACCATTGGAAATAGGCCCTAACAGTGCGAAATCGCCTCAGCGATTGGCTCTCAGCCGCTGAGGTGGCTTCGCACTGTTATACTGCGGTTGGGCATAGATGATCATAAAACTAATTCATCTACACGAGAGGAAGCTTATCATCTATGCCAGAGCTAAGTATAGCAGAGAATTTATCCTTTTGGCGGAACCACGAAACCTGGTGCTGGGGTGGGGCGAAACAGTTGTGCTCGGGCATTGGTAGAATGGGAAACGGGTAGATAACAGGAGCGTTGTGCCTAAATAATGGGTGGTGACGGTGACCGTCACCACCCATTATTTAGGCACAACATTAATAGCGCGCCGGCACATACAACTCTGGCGGCAGCATCTTGCGTTCATAGTCTTGATTGAAGACACGCTCCGGCAGAGTGATCGGTTCGTGTGGCACTTCTTCATAGGGGATCTGATCGAGGAAATGGTGAATGCAGTTGAGCCGCGCCCGCTTCTTGTCGTTCCCTTCCACGATATACCAGGGGGATTCGGGGATATTGGTGCGTTCAAAGGTCTCTTCTTTGGCCTTAGTATAGTCCTCCCAGCGCACGCGCGATTGCAGATCCATGGGGCTTAGTTTCCACTGTTTCAGCGGATCATGAACGCGCATGAGAAAGCGTAACTGTTGTTCCTGGTCCGTAATCGAGAACCAGTACTTGATCAGGCGGATCCCTGATCGCACGAGCATGCGTTCAAATTCCGGCACATCCTGAAAAAACTGTTCGACCTGTTCCGGGCTGGCAAAGCCCATGACCCGCTCCACGCCGGAGCGGTTGTACCACGAGCGATCAAAGAGCACGATCTCGCTGGCGGCCGGCAAGTAGGGGACATAGCGCTGAAAGTACCACTGCGTCTTCTCGCGATCGCTTGGCTTGGCCAGCGCGGCCACCCGACAGACGCGCGGGTTGAGCCGCTGCGTAATCCGTTTAATCGCCCCGCCCTTGCCGGCAGAATCGCGCCCTTCAAAGATGACGACGATCTTCTCCCCTTTTGCCACAACCCAATCTTGCAATTTGATCAACTCGGCTTGCAGGTGCAGTAGCGACCTGAAATACGTTTTGCTATCCAGCGTGGATGGATGCCTTTCCTTATAGATGCGCCGCAGTTCCAAGGAGAGCGCTGGCTCCGACAGTTCCAATTCGTAATCTTCATCAAGCATATCTTCCAGTTCGGCTTCAAGCCAATCGATGCCGTCGACGTGTTGCTCATCGTGCTTCATCATCTGCTCCAAATTGATTATAAGTAGGGTAGCAAAAATTTCACAGGCCATCAAAAAATAGGCCCAAACAGCATTCAGACCAACAGCATACCATACATGAGTTAATGGATTGTAAACACAAAATCTGTGGAGCAAAAGCGTATACGCCAGCCCCAGCATTAACCGCCGCGCAACAGCCGATTCGATATTATATGGTTTGATCACACGGCGCGACAGCAAACCATTGCGCTGTGAATGATTAGTTGAACCGGCCTTTGCTTGAGATTAACGATCAATTAACACATCACACCACAGCTATTAACTTCCCCGTGTTACAGTGTGATGCTGTGCGAATACATTGACCGTTTTTGTTTATTTATTCCAACGCGCGTTGAGAGCGCAAGAACACTGAGTCCAGCCCAATGCTTCGCGTCATCTCCTATAACATTCGTAACAGTAATGCCCCTGATGGTGATAATGGCTGGCCCCAGCGCAAAACACGCGTAGCCAGCCTCTTGAACCTCTACCAGCCGGACCTGATTGGTCTGCAAGAGGTACTCTCCGATCAGTTGGATGACCTGCTCATCTGCCTGCCTGAGTTTGACTGGCTGGGCGTTGGCCGTAATGACGGCAAACGCGGCGGCGAACATACGGTGATCTTCTATCGCAGTACACGATTTACCCCGGTGCAGAGCGATTCATTTTGGCTGTCACCGACCCCTAACCGCGTGGGTAGTGTCGGGTGGGATGCAACTTATCCGCGCATTGCAACTTGGGCAAGCTTTGTTGATCAAACCAGCGGCGCGACCTTCTTGCACCTCAATACCCATTTTGACCACCGCGGATCACAGGCGCGACTAGAAAGTGCGCGCTTGCTGCGGCGGTTTCTTGCCACTACACCTGCCACGCTGCCGGTGATTGTCACCGGGGATTTTAACTGTAGCGCTGACACCTTGCCCTATCAGGCCCTGACCATTGATCCGCGGATCAACGGCCCACTGTTGTCCGATGCGATGAGGATGAGTATGGCACCGCACCACGGCCCCACCGCCACCACGAATAGCAGCTTTGTCAACCCCTTGCGAGGCAAGATCGACTACATCTTTTGCCATCCCGGCGTGTGCGTACAGGTGCTGCGTCACGCGGTGTTGGCGGACCACTGGGATGGTGTCTATCCATCGGATCATTTGCCCGTACTGGCAGATATTGTGATTGCTTAGTGCGTGGCACCGCTGTGGCTAAGGCGTAAGTTCTATAACATTTTTTACAAAGTTAATAGGGTAATGCCTATTCAGATCGCTGCAAAAGGAGTCTTTTATGGCACAACCCGTGCGGATTGGAATGATCGGCTGTGGACAAGTTGCCTTTGGCTCATATGGGCGCACGCTCAAACTGTTGCGCGGCGAAGGGCTAATTGCATTGACCTTTGCTTGCGATGTGTTGGCAAGTAAGGGACAAGCGGTCGCCGATGCGTTTGGGGTGACCCGCTTCACGACCGATTATCGCGAAGTGGTAGAGGCGGAGGAAGTTGATCTGGTGCTGGTGCTTACCGCAATGCGCAAACATGGTCCTATTGCCAAGGCTGCGCTCCTGGCTGGTAAACATGTGCTGGTCGAAAAGCCCATGGCGACAACATTGGCCGAAGCGGCTGAATTAGTTGCATTGGCAAAAGCGTCGACTGGTTATCTCGTGCCGGCCCCCTTTACCATCCTCAGCCCCACCTATCAAGCCATCCATCGCCGCGTCCTCGCCGGTGAAATCGGCCCGGTCACTTTAGCCCGCGCCCGCTATGGCCACGCCGGGCCAACCTGGGGGCCGTGGTTCTACCAAGAAGGGGGCGGCCCGCTCTTTGACTTGGGCGTCTATAACATCACCAGCTTGACCGGTTTACTCGGCCCCGTCCGCCGCGTGATGGCGATGACCGGCATCGCCCAACCGGAGCGCATCGTTGATGGCCGCCCGCTGGCGGTCGAAGTGCCGGACACCATGCAGATCATGTTAGAATTTGGTGCGGCGACCTTTGCCACCGTCACTACCGGCTTCACGATGCAGCGCTATCGTTCACCGGCACTGGAACTCTACGGCACCGCGGGCACCGTGCAATTATTGGGTAACGATTTTAAGCCGAACGGCTACGAACTCTGGCTCAACAGTGTGGGCGCCTGGCAAAGTTTTGACGAAACCGCCCCGACTTGGTGGTGGACCGACGGCTTGCGTCACCTGGTAGAATGTATTCAGAGCGGCACGGCACCGGTTGTCACCCCGGAACACGCCTATCACGTCTTAGAAATCATGATCAAGGCGCAATTGGCTGGGCGCGCAGGCTGCGCTTATCCGATTGAGAGCACCTTTACCTTGCCGCCCTTGCGCACGACCAAGTTTATGTAACGCTTATCATGGGGTAAACGTCACCTGATAGGTTAGCGATAAAGCGAGCAACAGCATGGAAGCATGGAATGAAGCTTGGGCCACGGCAGCCGGTCGGCGTGAGTGGCTGGAACCGGATCAATTTGTCGTCGAATTGCTGCCGGCATTACGCGCGGCGAATGTGCAGCGCGGTCTCGATTTGGGTTTTGGCGTGGGGCGTCATGCGATTTTACTTGCCAAGCAGGGCATCGAAATGTATGGGCTTGATGCTGCCGCCAACGGTCTCACCTATGCAAATGAATGGGCCGTCAACGAATTAGTCGTGCTCAATCTGACAACCGGCGACATGGAAAAACTGCCCTACAATGACAACTTCTTTGATCTGATCATTACCTGGAATGTGATCTACCACGGCACAATTGACGTAATTCAACAGACGGTGACGGAAATCGAGCGCTGCCTCAAGCCAGGCGGTCATCTAATCTGCACGCTCATCTCCCACTCCCACACACGTTATGGCAAGGGTAACGCGATCGAACCTAACACCTTTGTCATCCCCGACAGCGGCGAAAGCAGCCACCCCCACCACTATTTTAACCGCGCCGAAGCCCAACATCTGCTGCATCATTTCACCCTCCACCGCTGCGAAGATGTTGACCACTCGGTTGATCAGTCGGGCAGTTATCATTGGCAAATTCATGCCACGCTCGTACAAGCAGCGGATTAAAAGCTGTTGCTGGCCTGCTAAATCTGCTGTGCAGGTTAAAAAATCAGGAATGGTAATCGTAGCGGCATGGCATGCCATGCCGCTACGATTACCATTCCTAAAGTAAATTGTTACCCTTCATAAACGGATGCCAAATCAATGCGTTTTAAAGCATTTTGCCTATCAGCTACCGAATGAATTCGGTAGCCCCAAACGGAAAGTCTAGCCAATGATCAATCTACACGACAGAGCGGCCATCGCCGCGCGTCGACCGCTCATGATTGCCCATCGCGGCGGTGTGATTGCGCCGGATGCGCCGGAAAATTCCGCGCGCGCCATTGAATTGGCCGCGCAACAGGGCTATGATCTGGTTGAGCTGGATATCTGTTGCGCCGCCGACCATGTCCCCGTCCTCTTTCACGGCCACGGTGGGCAGGGTGGGTTGTTGGTGGGCTGTGGCGTGGCGGGGACCATCAGCGATTTCCCCAGCACCGCGTTGGTCAACTTTACCTATCGTGGAGCTGATCAAACGCTATTGACGCTACAAGCCGCATTGGATCTCTGTGTCAAGCACGATCTAGGGGTAATGCTCGACCTGAAGACTTTTACGGCCGACCCCTTGCCGGCGGACTATTTGCAGCGCGTCATCACCCTCTTTGCTGAACGTGGTTTCGGCAATGCCATGATGACGCTCTCTATGCGCCCCGAAGTGCGCGCGGCCTTGCCCCTTTCGACGCTGTGGCCGATCCGTGCCAACAATTTAGCCGCCATGTTAGCAACGGGAGATTCACTGGCCGGCTACTTCTGGTTTGACGACCCCGACTCGGTGACCGATGAAGGGCTGGCGCAGGTGCATGAACGGGGCGCGCTGACGATTGCGTGCATCAACAGCTTCCGTTATCCCGCGCACTCGTTTCAACAGTTAGAGGCAATTGACATCACCCGTATGAAGGGCTGCGCCGTGGACGGCTGGCAGATCGATTCACAATATGGCCACTTTTTTGAGAAGTTATCCCAACCAGTGACGTAAAGGAGCACCCATGTCACACAAATTGATTGTTTATATGATCGACGGCGTCGCCGCGGAGCACTATCAGAGCGACCGCAAACGTCTACCTCATTTTTCAGCATTGGAGCAGCGCGGCTTCCGCGTCGAAAATTTGCGCAGCGAAGCGCTCGGCACCTCACTGCCGGGACGTACCTCCATGCTTACCGGCGTCACCGCGGATCGGAGTGGCGTTTATGGCAACATGATCTGGGATGGCGTGGCGGCCTTTCGCTATGCCGGGCCGGATGATATCCGCGTCCCCACGATTCCGCAATTAGTCAAAGCGGCGGGCAAACGGGTCGCCAGCATCAACGCCGGCATGATCCGCGCCGAAGATGCCGACATTATGAAGGCCCCTTGGTGGATCGAAGGGGAGATGATCCAACGGGCGCGCGATACCGCGCCCACCACCTCCGGCGCAGCCTGGCAGCGGGTAGCGGCCGCCCCCCTCCATGATGACTTTGTGGCAGTCTGCCAAGCGGCCGGGCTCCCCACCCATTTCCCGAAGGGACTGGATCGTCAAAATCCGGCGACCTTCCCCCTCTATGCCCTCATGGCCGACCAACTGGCCGCCGATTGGGTGGGCGCGTTGGCCGCCAGCAACCACGCACCGGAGCTGATTTGGGCTGAATTTTTGATGACCGACACGCTGCAACATTACAACGGCTACAAGAGCGAATTGGGGCACTTTTCTGTGGAACAGGCTGACATGGCCCTGGGGCGGATCATGCAGCGGCTGCGTAATGCTGGGGTCGCGGATGAGTGGAACATTGCCGTACTCAGCGATCACGGCCACAGCCACATTGAGACGGCGCTGCACCCACAAGTGATCATCCCTGGGGTGACGGTGCAATGTGAAGGGGGCAGCCTGCTCGTTGCCCCCAAAGATCAAGCCGAGTTGCGCATGGTCGAGGAAAAGCTGGCGGCCTACGGCGTCGAACCTTTTCCGAATGAGTGCGTGCCGGTCGAACTGCGCGATCAGGTCTATGTCTTTGTGGCACCCCACCAGACCAGCTTTGAAGGGGATAATCCGACAGAAACCGCACCGACCGGCAAACCCAAGGCGATTTCAACCCATGGCTTAAAACCAGGTTGGACGGGGGATGATCGCTTTGCGCTCTTTGCGGGGCCAGCTGTGCCCCAAGGCAAGGTGACCACTGCCGCGGCCACGCAAGTCGCGCCGACCCTTGCCCATTTGCTCGGTCTATCACACGTTGACTTTCCTGCCCAGCCAATTTGGGGCTAAAGCAGCATAAAATTTAACGCGGATTTTGCGGATACAGCGAATTTATGGCCCGCTCACTTAAATAGACCTTATTCCGATTTAATGCGGAAGCCCTCAGGGCGCGGTCATAGGTCTATCAAACAAATCGGGATAAACTCTGATTAATCAGCAAGATCCGCGTTCAGTTTGTCAATCAATCCAGCGCTTCAATTCGCTGTCAGCAGATCGCTTTTACTGAATTTTGCTTCAAGAAAACGACCGTGGGCCAGCAACTTCTGTGTGTCATTTTTCGCCAGATCGACCGCTACCTCGGCCATCTGTTTGTCGAGCAGGTCGAGCTGTTCGCTGAGTAGTTGGCGAGCGGTTTTGCCATTGCGCACGGGGTGCAAGTTGGCAAAGGCAGGCGGTAAGTTCGTGTAATTTTGCAGCGTTGCGGGCAGATAATCCAACACCGTTTGGCGAATCACATGGACGCTGTGATCGGCACTGTTGACATCAACGATGTAGGGCAGGATCGAGACAATCGAACCCTTAATGTGTTCGACTTTGCTCAGAATTTCCGCTGGCACTTGATGGCGAATCTTGCGCACCAATTCCTCTAATTCAACCTGTAACTCTTCGATGCTCAGCTGATGGCGCAACACCAGATCGATCTGCTGGTTGCCCGGCGTGACGACTACACCAATGGCATAAAAGCTCGGCACAATCAGCCACCAGAATTGCCCGATCACGCCGGTAAAGAAAAGGAGCAGCCCCAGAATACCCAAGGCCGATCCGACAATGTTCGGTGTGCTGTAAAGATAAAGCCAGCGTTTTTGATTTTGGTTCATCATTTGATTGGGTGATTAGGGATTAGGTGACTAGTAGATCCCGGCGTAAATAAGGTACCCTATTTTTACCATGATGTACACGAGTAACGTGCCTGATTAACGGCCGTGGTATCTACGCCCAACTGTACTAGGGATTGGATGATTGGTCATTCGTTATGACCAATCACCTAATCACCCACGATCAGTAGACCGCAATGCTTGCTCTAAGGGGATTGTCAAATCCCCGGCCGGATCGGGTGCGTCCTAAAAAAGGGCGAGGTTCGCAACGTCCCCGGCACAGGCGGGTGAATCGTACGCCGACGAACCAACGCTTCGCCTGTGCCGGGGACGTTACCACCAAATTGGGACGCACCAGCCGGATCTGTCGATCCTGCTGGTGCGGTTGCGGCCTACTGACTATTGATAACCACGAATCTGCTTAAAGATTGCGGCCAATGATTCGCTCTTGGCATTGAACATGCGTCCGCTGGTCAACTCGGCAAGCTCTGTCATCGCACGCTCATCGGCATCGCCAAAGAGGATGGTAAAGGTGCGGATACTTTGGGCATCCGCCGGCAACGAGTGGTAAAAGTTCTCAAATTGGTTAAAGGAAATCCCTGCGTTGTTTTCGCCATCACTCATCAGCACAATCGAATAATAGCGGTCTGGATTCGTTTGTTTGGCACTTTCTGCATATTGATAAGCCTCTTGCAGCGATGAGTAGATCGCGGTGCCGCCTAGAATGGTCAGCCCATCGACATAGGTCCGGATCGCCGTCATGCTCTGGCTATCCGTCGTCGTCGCGGTGACACTAAAATCGCGCACCTCATACACAACGTTACTGAAGGGGATCATCGTCAGTTGTTCACGATTGCGGAAACGGGAGAATTGGCCGGTTAAGCTGGCATCAACGCCGGTTAAGCCGATCAACGCCTGCTTGAGATCATCCAGCCGGTCCCCTTCCATGGAGCCGCTAACGTCCAGCACAAAGATGGCATGGGCCGGAATGCGCTGTTCATCGAGATAGGCAATCAGCAACTGGTCGATTACGTCGGCGTTGTTGGGAAAGGGCAACTCGACCAGCAGTTGGCTGGAAAATTGCGCCGATAGCTTTACCTGTGGAATCACCGGGCGACGCAAGGTGGTTGTCATGATTTGCTCTTGAAAATCAGGCGAGCGCAGATAGGCAACTAACTTGTCATATTGCGCGCGCTTTTCGTTGTTGATCAACATCAGCGGGTAATCGGCGGTGATGATCCCCTCTTTGGGGTAGATCAGCGCCAGCTTTTCGTCCAGTTGCCCGCCCTCATTGAGCGCCAAGAGCACCGATTCGTAGTTGACCATACCATCGAGATCGGCTTGCGCTTTGACATAGCTTTCCGCCAGCCAACCGGAACTACCAGCCGTCAACGTCTGGCCCTTGAAGAATTCTTGCAACGCTTTGTTGTCGATATCTGCCACCTCCAGCGCACGCCCGGTGTTGGCGATCGCAGAGGCCACACCGACCAGGGCTGTAAAACCAGAATTTGACGCGGCCGGGTTGCTCATCGCGAACTTCAATTCGCCACTGTTGGCTTTAGCCACAATCTCGCGCCAGGTAACCTCTGGGTTATTGAGCCAACCCCATGCCTGCGCCTTGCTCCCCTTTACCCCCATGACCACCGGCGAGAGCATGATCTTTTCCTGGGCAACGACCCGCGCATTGGCCCCTTGGAGCAAAGTGAGATATTTAGCATGGGAGAACCAGGCCAGATCGGTCGCTTCGCCGGCCATCAACAATTCGGCCCCATCGAGCGTACCGACATATTTGGGCGCAAGCTTAACACCGGTTTCGTTCTCGATCTGGTCAAAAAGTGGTTCCAAATCGCGCAACTCCGAACCGGCCAGTATGGTGAGCGTATTTTTGTCATCACCCCCCCAACAGCCCGCCAGCATTGGCAGCAGCAGTAGGGTAACTAGTACAAGCGAAAGTAATTTTTGGATTGGACGCATCGCTCCACACCCCTATGGTTATAAAGTGAGAAAGTAGATTGGTAAATCAGTACATAGGTAGTGTCATTCATTACTGCCTCACTGATTTACCGATTTACCGATTTCCTACCACACTAAATCTTGATCTCGTCATCATCCGCAACCACCGTATAACCACCGCTACCGATTTCAATATCCGCCACGGCAGCAGTGACCGTTTCGTTGCGTACACGGTCGAGATAACTCTGCGACTTTTTCGTCTCGCGGTTGAGCAGATCAACAGTCTGTTGCATCGTCCCCAGTGCTTTGACTTTGTAGTCCGAAATCATATCCATGGTGGCGTAGATGTTGTTAAAGGCAAGCTGCAACTTCTCCAGGTCGATGGTCGAATCCGCGGCCTGCTGGTGAATCTGGCCGCTCTGCTTTTTGAGCAATTGCGAGGTCGAGGCGATCAGGTTGCTCGTCGTGGTGTTGAGCGCGCTGATCTGGTCGAGTACCAACTTTTGGTTCGCCAACGCTTGCGCCACGATGACCGCAGTGCGCAGCGCCGAGACGGTGGTCGTGCTGGCGCGGTCCACGCCTTTGATTAGCTCCAGATTGTTCTTGCGGATCATGTCGAGCGCCAGGTAGCCTTGGATGCTGACGGCCAACTGCGTTAACAGATCTTGCACCTTTGGGCGCACATAGAAGAGCATCTCCTCTTTGAGCACACGTCCCTTTTCCGGCTCGCGCTGTTCAATGGTGGCAATGCGTTCATTGAGCGCCGCATCGATTTGCCGGCCGACGTAGATGTATTGCTGCAACTTGCTCATTACATTCCACAGATTGACCTTCTCTTCTTCAATCGTGGCGTTGTCCTTACGCAACACATCCCTGGCCGTTATAGAGCGAGTTGATGATCTGGTTAATCTGGGCTTGCGAAGATTGATACTTGAGGAAGTAGTCGCGCAGCCGATCACCACCGGGCAGCAACCCAAAGAGCCGCTTGGGTTGCAGTAGATCGCCCTGGCGGGCCGGATCAAGATCTTCCACCGTTTTGCGCAGATCGGTTAGTGACTTGGCGACAAAGGATTTGTCATCGAGCAGCCCATATTCCATTGCCTTAACGGGGCGATCCAACATGCGGTTTGACATCGACGCCGAAGCACGAATTTCGGCATTGCCCATGTTATGCACCGCCTGCAACTTCTCTTCAAAGGCCGGGCTGTGCATCGGATTGTTGACGACGATATTGACAAATTCGGCCACCTTGGCATCCAACTTGGCTTTGGCCGCGTTATCAATTGGCATCATTCCTTCGGCCTGTTCGGTTGCCACGGGCTGGACAACCGCCGGTGGTGTCAGCGGTTCCGGCGGCGTGAGGGTGGTTGGTGGGGTCAATTGTTCACTCATGGTCATTATCTCCCGGAAAGAGTGCTGGTAGGAATCAGGAATTACGGTTTACGTGCGCTTGTTCCACAAGCCAGAGATGATGGCGGCGACAACGGCACCTACTGCGGCAATTACCGATGCAACAATGGTGACGACATTGTTGGAAATACGATCGGCCATATTGTTCCAGGTTGACAAAGAAGCTGCCGAAGTGACCGATGACACAACTGAGCTAGCGGAGCGCAGCGCGTCCGGATCAACCGCCGCTTGATCTGGGGCTTGGGCAACACCGGCGCCACCTGGCTGTTCAGCATAGCGCTGCTCAATATTGGTGATCATCTTTTCGAGGATCTCGTAACTGGGGGGTTCGATCACATCGATCAGCGTGGGCGGCAGTTGCAACTGATGTTTGTCGATAAATTCTTGTAAATAAACCGTATTGCGATTCCGCAGCCCATATTCGATGGCGAGCTTTTGCAGTTCTTCATTCATGGTCAGCAACTCCCCCAACTTTTCTCCATTGGGGGTGAGCGCCACCAGATTATGCTTGGTATAGATCGTCGGTTGCGGATAGAGCAAGACCATTTCTGGCGTAATCGGGCTATTCGCGGTGGCCGCTTGCGCAATAAACTGTGCTTCGTAGATCATCACCAACGGCGCTTTGCCCATCCCCATCACCAGATAATCTTCAAACGGCACCTCCGAAGAATATTCAGTGAAGCCTTGCTCTAAAAAGAGTGCTTCTAGATCAGCGGATAATTTCGCTACTTCCTCATCACTTTGGACGATGCTGTTGCCATTCAACACATAACTGGCGAGCGCCAGGTACATCGCCGCCGAATTCGACTTGCGGACATCGGTTGAGGTAACCAGGATACTTTTGTTGACAGCGTAACCAGTATTCGCAACCGTCAGATCACGCCAACGCGCGCCCGTTTGGATCAGTTGCAACAGTTTGCCCATGTCGAGCGTGTAATACCCATTCTGTTTCGTTGCGATCCCATCATTGGCGACCAGCAATTCTGCAATCGGCTGCCACGAGGCGATCACCATGGGGGTAAAAAAGGCTCGTACGATTTGTTGACCCCTGCTTCGCGGCGAACTTTCTCGGCTGCGGGTACACCGGCGGGAAAGGCAAAATCGTATTTGCTCAGATCATGGCTTGTGGCGATCTGGCGCGAGCCAGCCTTCTCAAATTCTACGGCGATCCCATTGTCACACAGCACCGCGACCACGCGCTAATCGCGGAAGAACTCTTCCTTTTCCGAGCTAATCAAGCCGGTTACGGTCACGACCCGGCGCGCGGCCAGTTGATCACGGACAGAGAAAAAGATTGCGATGCCAACCCCCCAGGATCAGAATGACGCTTAATAGCGGCCCTAAGATTCTTCGGTTCACAGAAATCTCCCTGCTTTGGTTTATTCCAACGCTTACATGAGTTCAACCGTAGTGTACCGGTATTTGTCCGGCACTGCCTGAATGCAAGCTGACATTACGCACAGCAGTGACATCAAGTCTACGTCAGCCATGTCAGCGTATCAAGGGAATGTCATCAGGTGATTAACAAATCGGCTCATTTGGAATCCATGTGGTTGACAGCGTCGAATTGATTCGACGCTGTCAACCACATGAGATCCGGTTGAGCCAACAAATCGTTAATGCCAGCATAAAACGACGCGCGACAGGCGCGCCATCCGCAGTAGCGTCAAGGCCTGCCGTGGCGCTACTGCGGGCGTTGCGTAAGCCCTGATAAATTAAACCTGTGGGGCATTAGTTTCTGTCTTTATTACTCGCCAACCACGCCCACCAATTGTAATGTCTCGGCAAAATGACAAGCGACCAGATGACCGGCCTCGGTTTGGCGAAGGGTTGGCGTCTCCGCTTGGCAGCGCGCTTGGGTATAGCGACA
Organism: Caldilineaceae bacterium; assembly: GCA_034437715.1. Taxonomy (GTDB): domain Bacteria; phylum Chloroflexota; class Anaerolineae; order Caldilineales; family Caldilineaceae; genus JAHBVH01. The sequence continues at coordinate 5,691 of DAOTTR010000583.1, read as the reverse complement.
ACGGGGATGAAAGGCACAGCCGGTCGGTGGATTGGCGGAATCGGCGACGGTGCCTTCCAGGCGGATGCGGCTGGTATGAGTGCGCCGGCGCGGATCGGGTGGTAAGATCGCGGAGAGCAGCGCCTCGGTATAGGGATGCTGTGGCTTGGCAAAGATCTGCGCCGTAGGCGCCAATTCAACGATCTTACCCACATACATCACGGCGACCCGATCACTGATGTAGGCGACTACATTCAAGTCGTGCGAGATAAAAAGATAGGTCAAGGCAAACTCGGCCTGTAGATCCTTGAGCAGATTCAAAATCTGCGCCTGCACGGAAACATCCAGGGCCGAGACCGGTTCATCCGCAATCACCAGACGAGGATTGGGGGCAAGGGCACGGGCAATGCCAATCCGCTGCCGTTGTCCGCCGCTAAAGGCATGGGGATAGCGATGTAAGTATTGCGGACTCAACCCCACCTTCTCCAGCAACTCACCGACGCGTGCGGTCAAGGCGCGCCCTTTGGCAACCCCATTCACGCGCAACACTTCGCCCACAATTTCCAAGACCGGCAGGCGTGGATTCAACGACGCGTAGGGATCTTGGAAGATCATGCGGATCACGCTACGGTAGCGCTTGAGTTCCCGATCACTTAATCTGGCAAGATCGGGTTGGTTGCCGGACGCATCATCGTACACAATGGTGCCGGCCGTCGGTTTGTAGAGGCGCATCAACGCGTGGCCCAACGTCGTCTTGCCACAGCCCGATTCACCCACCAGACCAAGCGTCTCGCCTGCATGAATGGCAAAAGAGACCCCATCTACCGCCTTGACCTGACCCGTGACCCGATTTAAGAAGCCGGTGGTGATGGGAAAGTGCATCTGCAAATCGCGCACATCGAGCAGGATCCGGTTTGATTTGGTCGGTGTCGGTAGCGCAGTGGCGACGACGGATGGCGACACCGTGCGCTCCTCCAACTGAATGACATGCTCGCCCGTATAGGCAAAACAGCGCACATCACGCCCATCCGCCAGACGAACAGGGGGCGGGGTAGCAACGTCACAGATGCCGACCACGGCGAAATCGCAGCGCGGGTGAAAGGGGCAACCGTGCGGGCGTTGCAAGGGGTGGGGCACATTGCCCTGAATCGCGGTCAGGCGTTCACTGCGCTTTTGCTTCAATTTGGGCAGCGAATGCAACAGCGCGCGGGTGTAGGGGTGCTGTGGATCGGCAAAGATTGCGTCGACCGGCCCCCGTTCGACGACCATGCCCAGATACATCACCACCACTTCGTGTGCGATCTCGGCAACGACCCCCAGATCATGGGTGATAAACATCATTGACATGCCAAGCTCTTGTTGCAAATCACGCAGCAAATCGAGGATGTTGGCCTGCGTGGTCACATCGAGCGCGGTGGTTGGCTCGTCGGCAATCAGTAATTTTGGATTGCAGATCAGCGCCATTGCGATCATGGCCCGCTGCCGCATCCCGCCGGAAAGTTCAAAGGTATAGGCGTCGATCAACTCCTGTGGCCGCGGCATGCCAACCTTGATCAGTGCCTCAATCGCTAGTTGTCGCGCCTCCTGTCTGGAAACAGGTAAGTGCCAGCGAATCGCTTCGATAATCTGGTTGCCAATGGTGTAAAGCGGCGAAAGTGAGGACATCGGCTCTTGGTAGATCATCGCGATCTCTTTGCCGCGTAAGGCGCGCATGGGATTGCCACGCGGGTCGAGCGCCGTGAGTTCGGTCACCGTGCTTTCATCCGGGCGGTAGATCATGGTGCCACCCACCACTTTACCGGGGGCCTCCACCACCTGCAAAATCGCCCGCGCCGTCACCGACTTGCCACAGCCGGATTCGCCGACGACACAGACCGTTTTGCCACGCCCAATCGCAAAGGTCGCGCCATCGACCGCTTTAACAGTGCCTTCATCCGTCTGAAAGTGGACAGAAAGTTGATCAATTTCGAGCAGGTTATCGGTCGGTTGCGGCATGCGGGTGTCCGGAAAGGTTGAAGAGTATATGGGTAAAGCAGTAGATAGGTAGATAGATAGGTACATCAGTAGATAAGTAAATCGGTAGTTTCTTAAAGCAATCTTGATCCATGAAGACACACAAAGGAAAGCTTAGGCATATTAAAGTAGGGGTGGCCCCTTGCGGGCGCCCGCAAGGGGCGGTGGCCTCCTAGGCGCCTACGGTATGGGATATTTTATTTTTTAAAAGTGCCTTGTCCTTCGTGTCGGGTGCCCATTGGGCGCGTGTGTCTTCGTGTGTCTTCGTGAATGGCATTGTATCCACTTTGTGAACATTGAATAGATTGCTCATGAGTAAGGGTCGGCGGCGTCGCGTAAGCCATCACCCAGGAAATTGAGGGCGAGCACGGCGATGACCACGGCCAGGCCAGGCAAAAAGAGCCACGGTGCGGTGGAGATCGAGCGGATATTTTGCGCTTCTTGCAACAGCACCCCCCAACTGACCACCGGCGGGCGCAGACCAATGCCCAAAAAGCTAAGTGCTGTTTCCGCCAGGATCATGCCGGGGATTGCCAGCGTCACGACGGCAATGATATGGCTCATAAACGAGGGCACCATATGGCGGAAGATGATCCGCAGCGTGCTACAGCCATCCAGTTTGGCCGCTTTGACAAAGTCTTCGGTGCGCAGGGCAAAAAACTTGCCCCGCACCACGCGCGCCAATCCCGTCCACCCCAGGATCGAGAGGATGATCGTGATAAAAAAGTAGACGCGCAGCGGCGGCACATCGGCGGGAATCGCCACGGCCAGGCCCAGCCAAAGCGGCACAGAGGGAATCGATTGCAAAAACTCGATCACCCGCTGAATCACCGTGTCGATCCAGCCGGCAAAGTAGCCGGAGATCCCCCCTAATAAAATGCCAAAGCAGAGGCTAAGCGCAACCCCAACCAGCCCAATCGTCATCGAAACGCGCGTGCCGTGGATCGCGCGGCTAAACATATCGCGCCCCAACCGGTCGGCACCCGCCAGGTAAAAGGGGGCCGTGGGATCGACGGGGCCGAGGAGATGGATGTTCGTAGGAAAGAGACCCAACAGGTGATATGGCTCACCCTGCACAAAAAATTTCACGGCGTGGCGGGTGGTCGGGTCCACCACAAAGAGACGCCGCCCCTGCTCGTAGTTGAGCTCGACTTTGTAGCCGTTGACGTAGGGTTGAAAGTGCCAGCCATTCTCGTCCTGCGTAAAAAGATGAAGGGTCTGCGGCGGGGCGTAGGTGTAATCGGCCGCATAACGTTCGGTGGTAAAAGGCGCAAGGAAATCGGCAAAGATCGCGATCAGGTAGATCAGGATCGTGACGATGGCACCGGCCATCGCCAAGCGATGTTTGCGAAATTTACGCCAGATCAGCCGCCATTGACCAGCAACCAAGAGCTTTGCTGATGGTTCGTTTGATGGTGCAAGGGCAGTGGGTGAAGTACTGGGTTGTGTAGCGATCATTAAGATGATACCAAGCTGGGCTGTCAGCAGATTTTAGGCGTGAATTGAACGGATCTTTGCCGTAGCAATCTGCTCAATCTGTTCCCTGAATCCGTTGACTGCGCGCCACTATCGAAACCGAATGCGCGGATCTAACCACGCTAGCAAAATATCCGAAAAGAGGGTGCCCAGCACCGTGAGCATACTCAGTAACATAATAAAGCTGCCGGCGAGAAACATATCCTCCGAACGCAGGGCGTCGAGCAGCAACGGTCCAGTGGTCTGCAAACTGAGCACCACCGAAACAATTGTCGAGCCGGAGACGAGATCGACAAAGATGTCGTTGAGGCCGCTGACAAAGGGGTTGAGGGCGTGGCGCAAGGGGTATTTTACGATCAGCCAATTTTCGGGCAGCCCTTTGGTGCGCGCGGTGGTGACATAGGGGCGCCCCAGTTCGTCGAGCAGATTGGCGCGCAAGGTGCGGATCAAGCTGGCGGTGCCAGCGGTGCCTAGCACGATCACCGGAATCCACAAGTGCGCAAAGAGGTCAAGTACACGCGCCATGTTCCACGGCGCGTTGACATATTCCGGCGAAAAGAGGCCGCCGACGCTCTGCCCCATATACTTGAAGGAGATATACATCAGCACCAATGCGATCAAAAAATTCGGTGTGGCCAGCCCGATAAACCCCAGCGAGGTAAAGAGATAATCGTTAAACGAGTACTTGCGCACCGCCGAGTAGATCCCAATCGGGATGGCAACGACCCAGATAAAGATCATGCTCGACATGGAAAGTACCAGCGTCAACGCCAGCCGCTCCCAGATCAACGAGCTGACTGACAGATCCCAGCGAAAGGAGCGGCCAAAATCGCCACGCAGCAAGATATTGCCCACCCACTTGACATACTGGGCCGGCAGCGAGTTGTCCAAACCATAAAATTGGCGCAGATCCTGCTCTTCCTGCAAGCTGACCGTCTCCCCCGCAGTGCGCCGCTGCGCCACCATGCGGTCGACAAAGTCACCCGGCGGCAGGTTGATCACGGTAAAGGCGACAATCGAAATTGCCACCAGGGTTGGGATCATATAGAGGATACGGCGAACGATGTATTGGAGCATGGGATGGATAAGTAGATCAGTGGGCAGTGGACAGTAGTCAGTGGACACTACCCGGTCTACTGACTACTGCTTTACTGACTACTGCGTTGCGATATAGAAGCTCTCAAAGTTCACCGGGGCGGGGCCGGGGTAGAGCCAGCCGGAGATCACGGTGTCGGGCACGTTGCGGAGGGTGTTGTTGACGACGCGGTAATCACCCATCGGCAAGCTGAGGCCGATCGTGTAGAACTGATCAGCCGCCAGCGCCAGAATTTCGTTCATGATCGCGGTTTGGGCTTCAATGCCGATGGCTTGCTTCAGATCGCTGAGCAACTGGAAGGTCTGTTGCATTTCAGCCGGTGGCTCGACTACCGGGGCGGGTGCTTCGGCTTGGCCGCGCAGGGTGACCGCTTCCCACGCCTTCCAGCCCCAAGCGGCATCCGGTACATATTCGCCGGCAGAGACCAAGGGGAGCAGACCCGTACCATTCTCGCCGGCCCAGACGTAGGCATCCACATCATCTTCCTGAATGCGTTGGCGCCAGATGTCATCCGGCACGACAACCAGGTTGGTCTTGACGCCGACCGCTTCCCAGTTCAGCTTAACAATGCCCATCACATCCACCCAATCCGGGCGGAAGCCTTCGTTGACCAGCACATTAAAGACAAAGGGTTGCCCATCAGCTCCTAAACGGAAGCCTTCGGCATTTTTGTCGGGCAGCACTTTATCGAGCGCGGCATTGGCTTCGTCAACATTGTATTCGGTGTACTGCGTCGCCAGCCGTTCATTGTAGAAGGGCGATTCCGGGCGGGGCGACTGTTGGAAGGGCTGGCCCTGGCCGATGTAGACCGTGTCGATCACATTCTGGCGATTCATGGCATGGGAGAGCCCAATCCGGAAATCCTTGTTGAGCATAATTTCCGCTCGTTCAGCGACCGGATGGGTCAACTTCATGTGCAACAGCATCAGGTTCAGGTCACTGTTGATCACATCGATAAAGCGGTAGTTGCCCTGCTCCTGGTTGTCGAAGAAGACGGCGCGGTTGGGTGGTTGGCTGATATCGCGACCGCTAAAGTAATCTTCGGCGCTAAGAGTTTTCAACAGGCGCACTTCTGGGTCCGTCGCCAGGGTCCACGTGCGCTTGCCGATGTAAGGGAGTTGATTGCA
>DAOTTR010000582.1:0-5328 GCA_034437715.1 Caldilineaceae bacterium | reverse complement strand
ACGCCGATCAGGCCAAAGCGATGTGGCGCAAAGCCGAGGCAGTCGGCGTCAAGCACATGGTCTTCCACACCTTTCGCTGGATGGCACATTCACAACACCTGCGTCACCTGTTGGATGAGGGGTACCTGGGCCGCCCCTATCACTGCGAATTTCGCTATCTCGCCGGTTTTGGCCGAGGCGCACAGTACTCCTGGCGCTTTGACGGTCAGCGCGCCAACGGCATCCTGGGCGATTCCGGTTCGCATATGATCGACCTGGCCCGCTGGTATGTCGGCGAGATCGCCAGCGTCAGCGCCCACTTGCACACCTATGTGGCGCGCCCTGGGGTCGATGGGCAACCGCTCGAACCGGCCAATGATGCAGCCATAGTAGCCGTGGAGTTTGCTAACGGGGCACAAGGCGTGATCCAGGTCAGTGCCGTGGCGCACATGGCCGAGCGCATGATGAAACAGAGCATTAGCCTGCATGGTGAGGCGGGCACGCTGGAATTGGATTTCCCCTTTGACGGACCGGGGTCAGCCGCCACGATTCAGGGCACCCGCCATGATCAAACACACTTTCAGCCGCTGCCGATTCCAGAGGCGCTCTGGGGGGGCGTTGACCACAACCGCTCATCCATGGCCTATGCTGCGGATTACTTTACCAGCCAACCGGTTGGCGTCCACCAGTTTATCGACGCCATCCTCAAAGACCGACCAGCCTCTCCCAATTTCTATGACGGCTTTCGCACCCAAGCAGTGATCGACGCCGCGCTGGAATCTCATCGCCGTGGCTGTTGGGTCACGGTGCCATCATAACGAATGGAACTTATGCGATGAATTATCTCGATATTGCCAGGGATTATCTACAGGAACTACAGCACCAACGCACTGACATTGTCGCCGCTTATGTTGCCGGCTCGGTGGCACGTGGGGAAGCGACCGATCTCTCGGATATTGATCTAGTGGTGCTCGTTGCGGGAGAAGTCGATGCTGCGCTCGGCCGTGGTGGCATTGATGGCTGGCGCAATGGCATCTACCTTGATGCAGTGTTACTTGCACAACAGCGCTTTGCCGACCTGGAAGCATGGCTACAAGATGCGATAAAATCTGGCCAGCTGCGCGATGCCGTTATTCTATATGATCCCACCACTTTTCTGGCGCAACAGCAGCAGGCGCTGCGCACACTTTTTTTAGAGCCGCAATGGGTACATGCGCGGCAAACTGATTGGGGGAAACGTATACAACCAGCCTTTCTTACCCTGTGTGATGGCGTGTCCGCAACTGATCCACTGCGTATCTGCGCCGGAATGGGATGGTTTACCTTTAGCTATGCGTGCGCAACGTTATTGCACGCGGGCATTGCGCCCCGCAGCACATGGACACTTACACAACTGGCGTCAGTTGCACCTGCCATTCGCACACGGCTGCTCGCGTTGATGAGTGTCGCGCCAGTGAGCGCCGCCGAAGTCATTGCCTTAGAACCCTTTTTATTGGAGGCAGGGCTATTGCAAGGCGCAGCGTGGGGTCAATTCCCCGGCTTTTTTATACAAAAGCTGATGGCGATGGCGAAGAAGGGAGAGCCGGCGGCTGTGCTACAAGCGCTGTGGTTAATGATGGCTGTTATTGCGGATATCTGCCTGCAATCTGACGATGCTGCCCTACAAACAAAGGGTACGAACCTTTTGCAAAACTGGTTGCAACAGGTAGGGTGTGAAACGCCGGAACGGCAGGCAGTCAGTGTGCAACTGGCGGAAGCGTTACTTACCGATGTCTGTGTTGTTTGCGCTAGTGATGATAGTCAGTAGCCGCAACGCTCGGCGGCTGAGCGGGAGCCCTTTTGGGGCGCGAAGCCAGAGAGTGTTGCGGTCTACTGATTATAGACCTTTCACCCACGCCGTCGTGTAGTGCTCATTTGCCTTTTTGAGCACTGGTAAGGTCTGTTGTCCCAAGCTTTGGCAGCGATCTAGATCAGCCTGTATAAATGCGCTCAAGCACGATTCAAAGCTGATTCTGCCCCAAGTCGAAGGTCGTCATCGATGATACTCCTTGTCGTAAATTGGTTTTTACGAAGACAAGAGGACGTTGCGAGGACGTTCGCATTGTACTGTAACGCCGGGGGTTGGCAAACATCAATTTTTAGTCAGGTGTATTTCCATTTTGGGGGGAGTTTCGGACACGACGAGAGTGCGTGGCACTGGCCGGTAGCTTTTTGTCAAGGGGAAATGGTCCTAGCCAGTGCCACGCACTCTCAGCTTACCCTAAAATTTTAGTCCAAAAAGGAGGTAAACAGTGTGTCCATCCAAAATAAACTGGTCTTACGACGCTTTTTCGAGGAACTCTTCAACCAAGGCAATTAGACCGCGTCCGACGAAATTGTCAACTACTCTGTGTCTATCTCAGCAGCGTAAGAGTTGAAGCAGACTGGCATTAACTTAATCAATGGCAAGTTCAAGGCTCTCAGCAAAAGGAGAATTTCGCATGGCAAAGGTATTCAGCATTTTTCACTTTGAACTCCACCCCGGCGTAGACGGGGCGGCGTTCGAGCAGTTTGTCAATGAGGAAGTCTATCCAGCCACCGTACGTTCGGATCTGATTATCTATGTGCTCAAAGGGGACAGAGGAGAACGTAACGGGAAATATCTGGCCATATTCGAATTTGAGAGTGTGGAAGCGCGCAACCGGTACTGGCCGGAGGATGGTGTACCCTCAGAGGCCGGGCAAGCTTTTGTCGCCCCCTGGATCACGAAGTGTAGCACGCTGGCGCAAACGACAGAGACAGGGGCCACTGTCACCGAGTATGTGGTGGTGGGCAAGTAAATACCATGAAAAAAGAAGGTATACAAATCTCAGTAGCGGTTACAGGCCCAACCTGGCCGCTTTGGCGACAAGTGGTGAATGAGGTCGAGGAACTTGGCTTTGCCGGTCTGTATGTGTCAGATCACTTCCCAAGTGGCCAAGGGACACTGGAGTTAATTGTCGCGTTGACCTATCTGGCGCAACAAACGAAACGCATCCACTTCAGTCCGCTGGTGGCGCCGCTATCATTTCGCGATGCGCGAATGCTGGCATGGCAGGCCGCAACGTTACATGAGTTGAGTGGCGGGCGCATGATTCTTGGGTTGGGTACCGGTTGGCATGAACTAGAGCATCAGACATGGGGCTACGCGTTGGGAAGTAAGGCAACCCGTATCACTCGCTTTGAAGAGGGGTTGCAGGTGATCACCAGCCTACTGCGCAGTGATGAACCGGTGACCTTTACCGGCCGCTTTTTTCAGCTACAAGATGCGCAACTGCCGCAGCGACCGGGCAGCCTTCCCATTCTCATCGGCGGCAACGGCCCACAGCGGCTCATGCCACTCGTAGCGCAGTATGCGGATATCTGGAATGCGAACGCTGTATCCGTCGTTACCTTCAAAAAGCGGTCTGCCCTGCTCGACGACCTGTTGCGTCAGATAGGGAGACAGCCAGGTGATGTCAAGCGCACGCTTTTTCTGCCGGTGTTGTCTGGTCGCAGTGACGACGAAATCAAGCAACGTTTAGGTTGGCTTTATAAAGGCCTGCCCCAACTTGCGTCACTACCACTAAAGGAGCAACTCCACCAGATCGAACAAATCTTTACACCTATTCTTACACAGGCTGGCGCTGAATACTGCCCAATCGTTGGTACGCCAGACGAAGCCATAGAACACATTCGCCTTTACGCCGATGCTGGGGTTGAAGAATTGATCATTCAATGGCCCGATGCGAACGACATAGAGGGGTTGCGGTTGATCGCTAAGGAAATCATACCGTATTTCAACTGATAAGTTTTATGATAAGAGAAGGAGCCAATGCTGATGCTGCGTATCATGCATTTCTTTAACATCAAACCGGGCACCGATGAGGTGCGCATGTTCCATCTCATCAATCACGGGTTGGTGGGATATACGAGGGCTTATGGCTGTCTCGAACGAAAAACATGGAAGCTATAGTGTTCCTAAATGAGTTGTAAATTGTGGAGGTCGCATTCTCTAATGCGACCAGTCAGCGTTAGAGAACGCGACCTCCACGTCCGGTTTAGGAACACTATAGTTGATGCCAATGCCCAGGGAATACCCGCAGCAAACGGCGACCTACGTCAATGAGGCATTATGGCCAAGCCAGAAAGCTGCAGATGCCTTTGCCCGCGACTGGATGGGTGATGTGCCAGATGAGGTAAAAGAGTTTCGCAGCGAGCTGGATAGGGGTGTTGAAGCTGTCCTCACCGTGCGCTACATCGACGAAGCAGGATGAGGATGAAGCCACGCTAGCAAAAAGATCATGCTTCTTGCTCAATGATTTCGGCGATAAGCTGTGGCAGCGTTTTCTGCTTGCCGCGCGCTAGGGCTGCCACAGCCAGCGCTGTCGGTAACTGCGTTTCTAATTTGGCGACAAGTTGGGCTGCGTGTGCTTTATAAAAGGGTGAGACCTGCGGTTGCTCCATAAGGCTGGCAACGATTTCGAGCGCGAGGGCTTGTTTCTGTACTACCATCGTCGGTTGATCCACTATTTCTGGCCGGTCGCATTCCTTACAAAGCAAATTCGCCCACGTGTATAAGGCCCGTTGGCAATTGATCAAAAGGCGTGTTTGGCTTTTTAGCATTTCAGTCATTGCTTCTAAGAGATGTAGGCGGGCGAGACAAAATTTGCCAAGCCCCAATTTTGCTAGGCTTAACCCATCTAGACAGGTTGCTAAAAAATGTGGAGGCATCTGTCGCGAACGATCGACGAGTTCCTGCATTTCGTATTCTGCGGTTTTGCAATCACCCATCCAAAGGGAGATTTCGGCATGGATCCCAACACCAACAAAAAGAGCCTCATAACTGCCGAGTTCGCGCGCACGTGTCACAGCTTCGCTGACTACCATCATAATCGTCTCACGCGGGAACTCGCCCACCATATACATGGCCTTCCCCAGTTCGGCAAGCACGAGGATAATGTGGTAGCGATCATCTACCTGTCGGAAGGCCGCCAACGCTTCCTGAAAGTAGCCGACAGCCTCCTTATATTCACCCAGACCGCGTGCAATCGAACCAAGTCGGTGGAAAGCTGACGCGATGCGGTGAGGATGTGCAAGTTGGCGGCTGATCACTAAGCTCTGCTCCGCAAACTGCCTAGCTCTTTGCTTTTCTGAGACAGTATCAAAGACAGCGGCGAGCGTGTGCAGTGTGGTTGCAATTGCGACCTGATCGTCAAGCGCACGACTGAAAGCAAGACTCTCTTCCAGGTACCCGACGGCAGCCAAGTCCCCTTTTTGCCAAACGGTTCTGCCTAGAAATTCAAGACAAAAAGCTATCTCTTTTTTGTCTTGAAGATTGCGCGCTATATC
>DAOTTR010000581.1:0-3156 GCA_034437715.1 Caldilineaceae bacterium | reverse complement strand
CTCTCCCAGCCCTAGAATTGCTTCCAGTGAGAGACCCCATTGTTCGATTTCCGTTTGACCTTGTTTGATTTCCATCTGGCTCTTTTGCCACAGATGCTCTCATTTTACCTAATTTAACGTTGTCGTAGTAGTTACGAATAGCCATAGAAACATAGGGAAACAAAAAGTTTATTCAGCGTGACCTCGATGCAGAATACAGTGGAAAGCATAGGAGAAATTATGACCAGCGGAAATTTTCAAAAGTTGTATATTGACCAACTTAAAGACCTCTATAGTGCTGAGAAGCAGTTGACCGAAGCGTTGCCCAAGATGGCGAAGGCGGCCTCCACACCGTCTCTGCAACAAGCGTTCATGATGCACTTGGAAGAAACGAAGGAGCATGTACAACGTATAGAACAAATTTTTACTGGACTAGATGGCAGTCCAAGGGGTAAAAAGTGTAAGGCAATGGAGGGTTTGATTGAAGAAGGGGCAGAACTTCTCGAAGAAAAAGACAAATGGGAACCTGAAGTCTTGGATGCAGGATTAATTGCGGCGGCTCAACGCGTTGAACATTATGAGATTGCTGCGTACGGCACGGCACGTACATTTGCCGAACAACTAGGCGACGCCCAGGCCATCACGCTGCTCCAACAAACGCTAGATGAAGAATATGCCGCCGACGAGAAGCTGACCAAATTGGCGGTTGGTGAGGTTAATAAGAAAGCACAGGTGTAAGAGTTTCGCTACTTAACATTCATAGAAAAACCCGCTGGTATATACCAGCGGGTTTTTCTATGAATGTATCAACAACGACTTCGCCGCTGAACAATCACATGCTTCAGCGCCATAAATGGACTGGGCTTTACGGGCTTTTTCTGTAAATTTTAGAATGAGCGCGCAACCTGTGCCGAGGACGCGCGACGACCAGGCGGCTTGATAAACTACACCCCCTTCCTCCCCGGCACACTTCCCCAAAACTGCAGTACACCCAATGGGGGCAACAGGCTTTCTAGCGTTGGGAAGTGGCCCATTAAGCCGTTACCGCCCCAGGTGTACCCTTGGCCCACGAATTTATATATTCCAGCGACTGATGACGGAAATAGGTGGTATACAATTCGGCATAGTGACCGCCACGTTCCAGCAGGCCATCGTGATCGCCTTGCTCGATGATCTGCCCATTGCGCAGCACGATAATGCGGTCGGCGGCGCGTACGGTGGAAAGACGATGGGCGATGACAACACTGGTGCGCCCCTGTAGCACAGTCGCCAACGCGGCTTGCACTTGCGCCTCGGTGATCGGGTCAATGCTGGCCGTTGCCTCATCCAGCAGCAGGATGGTGGGGTCTTGGAGCAGCACGCGCGCCAGCGCAACCAACTGGCGTTGGCCCAACGAGAGGCGTGCCCCGCGCTCACCCACATCGGTGTTGATGCCCTGGGGCAGATCTTCCAACCAACTGCCGTCACCCAGTTGGTTGGCGGCGGCAGCCACGTCCGCATCGCTGGCACCGGGGCGACCATAGCGGATGTTGTCGGCCACATTGCCCGAAAAGAGAAAGGGCACCTGTGGTACTAAACCAAGCTGACGGCGATATTGACCGAGATCCAAGGTACGAATGTCACGGCCATCGATCAGCAACTGCCCATTTTGAAACTCGTAAAAGCGCATGATGAGCTTGACCAGGCTCGATTTGCCCGCACCGGTGTGGCCGACAATCGCCAACGTCTCGCCAGCGGGAATCGTCAGCGAGAAATCCTGCAAGACAGCATTGCGCCCGGTGCTGTAATTGAAGGTCACATGGTCGAAGACAATCTCGCCGCGCAGGCGATCCACCGCTTCTTGCGCGGTCTGCACGACCAATGGCTCGTCGTCGATCAAGGCAAAGACTCGCTCGCTGGCCGCCAACCCTTGTTGAAATTGACTCCAGAAAGAGGCAATGCTGGTGACAGGGTAAAAGAAGATTGTCAGGCTTTGCACAAAGAGATACCACTCGCCCACCGAGATGCTGCGATTGATCGCCATCAGACCACCGACGTAGATGATGGTAGCCACCCCAACCCCAGAAACTGTATTCAGCAGGGGAAAGATGCTGCCAAAGACGGCGACACGCCGCAACTGAACGCTGTAGGCTAATTGGTTGATGGCGCGAAAGTCGTTGTAGATTGTGCCTTCCTGGCGAAAGTTCTTGGCCACGGCAATGCCGCTGATCGTCTCCTGGATCGTAGCATTGACCGTGGCTTGGGCGCGCTGCGACTGTTGCATGACGCGGCGCGCCAGCCGTCGAAAGACGAGCGCGATCGCAACAACAAGCGGGCCGAGCGTCAGGGTGATCAGCGCCAGCCGCACATTTTGCGTGAGCATGACGACACTGATCACGGCGACGAGTACCAATTGGCTCAGGAGATCGACGGTCAGCGTGACGGTTGTGGCAAAGTCTTGGGTATCCGAAGTCACGCGGCTCACAATGCGCCCCGAGGCATATTGGTCGTAGAAGGATAAGTCGCGGCGCATCACAGCGCGAAAGGCATCTTCACGCAGTGCCAGCACCACATCGCCCACCGCACGCGCCGAAAACCACTGTTGCACAAAGTTAAAGACCCAACTCAGCGCGCCGAGGACAGTTACCACCGCAGCCAATGTGAGCAGCAATTGCAACTGCGGATTGCCCGCCAACGAGTCGATCCCGCGCGAGATGAGGATCGGCGTTATCGTGCCCACCAGCGAGGTCAAGGAGACCATCAGCGTGACAAGCCCTACTTTCTTCAGATGGGGCCGAAAATAAGCGGTAATGCGGCGCACCAATTGCTGATCGCTGTAGCTGCGATCATACTCTTCGGCGTTAAGCCCACCCATAATGCTCATCGTAATGCTCCTTAGTTCTACTTTGGCACTTTAGAATGCCTGTCATAGCATTTTTTGATTCAACGGAAAACTCAGAGGTGATAGGGGCGAAAATCTTCCTAGTACAGTTGGGCGTAGATACCACGGCAGTTAATAAGGCACGTTACTCGTGTACAGCATGGTAAAAATAGGGTACCTTATTTACGCCGGGATCTACTAGAAGTGACCAAACCAGTGTTTCCTGACTAATAGTTTGATGGTCACTTTCTGGAAAGTGTTATATTCACTCCCTAAATTCCTGTTGAATCTCTTACAGCTTTAAAGTGCCAAAGTAG
>DAOTTR010000580.1:0-5370 GCA_034437715.1 Caldilineaceae bacterium | reverse complement strand
TTGCAGGCTTTACACGCCAATGAGCTGGCCGAGAACACGCTGATCGTCTACACGTCTGACCACGGCGATATGCAGGGTGAACATGGGCTTTGGTGGAAACATGTCTTTTACGAAGAATCCGTCAAAGTGCCGCTGATCATAGCCTGGCCAGGCGTGATTCCGCCGGGGCAACAGAACAAACGAGTAGTCAGTGCGCTGGATGTCAACGCGACGTTGCTGGACGCCTTGAACGCGCCTGCCTTGCCCAACGCCGCTGGCCGCAGCTTGCTGGGCTTGGTCTCCGCTGTGCGCCCCGCACCCAACTGGGAAGATGTCGCTTTTTCTGAATATTGTGCTGATGAGTATGTGCCGCCCAGTATCGATGGTGGTAAGACTTATCAGCGCATGATCCGCCAGGACGATTGGAAGCTTGTCTATTATCACGGCCTGCCACCGCAACTGTTCAATCTGGCCGACGATCCGGGCGAAATGATTGATCGAGGACAAGACCCCGCCTGTCAGGCGATCCAGCAGGCATTGCTTGCCCGTCTGCTCGACGAGTGGGATCCGGCGGCCATTGCGCACAAGATGGCCACCAAGCACGTCGACAATCGCATCTTAAAAGCCTGGGCGCAACAGACTCATCCACCCGATCAATACCGCTGGGCGTTGCGGCCAGAGATGAATTATTTAGATGAAAGGTAGCTAGGGAAACTAGCGCCGAATCAACGGCAGATAAATGTGTATATCCTTAGCGTCCGTCTGAGCAAACATCACCGTGACAGTTTTGTCACCATCCATAATAATGTTGATCGGGTTAAGCGTACTGCTCAGTGCACCGCCCCAACTGATGAAATTGTAGCTGGTGTCTGGCGTTGCAGTAAGCTGTACAGTCGTACCGGCTGTGTAAACGCCGCCGGGTGGATTAAGTATAACGGTCCCGTTGCCTGCTTTGTTGATGTTCAAGGTGTAATTGAGTGCAGCTTGATCGGGCAATACTTGGAGCGTCAGGATCAAATTACGCACGAGAGATCCTGAACGAGCGATAACGGGAACTGGATAGAACCCCGCTGCCTGTTGGGGCGCGACCGTGACGCCAACACCCACCTCGCCGCTTGCCAAAACCACATTTTGACTTAAGGCAACATCAAAATTGACCGGCGCTTGTGTATAATCCACGATCAGCGCCACTGGATCAGGTAGATTGTCGGGTAGTTGCAAGGCAATGGGAATGGTTATCTGTTGCCCGGCATGGATCGGTATGGCATTAGGGGCGTTGGATCGAAACGAATCTATACTGGCTACTGTCGCAGCCTTGGTGATGAAGAACTCTGGTTGCGATGTCGTCACGGCTGTTTCCTGCGACCAGGCCACCTTGCCTGTATCCATATCTTCGATGCCAATGGCAATCTGATAGGTTCGTCCAGGTTCAATCCCGCCAATCGAGGTTTCACTTACGTCACCCACCGTATACGTTTCGATAACCTCCGCCGTAGGTGCCAATGGATCTACGCTGCGTAAATGCACGTGATAGGTGTCAATATCGGGATGTAGGTGGCGCATCCATTGGATTTGCAGTTCGCCGTTGGCAATATCCTCCTGGGTGTTCAGCGTTGTTGTCCAACTGGCTGGAGGAGCGCCGCCCGTCACCGCAGCACTGACGGCGCTAGCTGGGAAGGTGGCTCTGTGATCGACATTCACTGTGATCAGTTGTTGGCGAGTCGGGGGATTCTTGCTGTCGTCAACCTCGATCCAGAGATGATAAACGCCCGTCGCCAAACCAGAAAGGTCAACTGACTGACTTTGCGTACTGCCATCTAGCATGGTTGGCAAATCCGTGGCAAGCGGTGCGCCCATATAGTTGTCCACTGTCTGCGTCGTGACAATGCCATTCGCATCGGTGAAAACCAGGGTGCGGGTCAATGATTCTGGGCTAGCGTAAATGTTAATCTTGGCCTGCGTAGCCGTGGATTGGACATTCCATTGTACATTCACTTGATCCAGATTGATGGTTTGGGGTATAGCTGACGCTGACAGAAGAGGTGGTGGTGTGTTGCCAAGCACCATTACGACATAATCGATATGGTCGGTGTCGCCATTGATCCGCATCTGCCACACGCCGGGCTGGGCTTCGGCGACGCCATAGGTGAGTTGCAACTCATTATCCGTAGGTTCGGAAGCGAATGCAACATTATTCGGCAAATTGTTAGGGGTGAGCAAATTGCCAGCTGGGTCAATCAATTCAATGGTCAGCGTCCCGGTCAAAGGTTGCGCCATCACAAAGAGCAGGTCGCTCTGCACCGCAACTGAATAGGGCTGGGTCGCCGATGCGACACGCGTCGGGGCCGCTACCGGCACAGCAATCCGGATTGATCGATTGGCGTCAAACGTAATCTGCCCATCCAGTGCAGAAGTAGCAGCAAGCGCTATCCCACTTTGACGCGCTTCATACCGCGCTCGCGCGGCGGCCACTTGCGGTCGCGTCGTCAGTACATACTTATCCACATTGCCAAACGTTAGCCGGCCATCGCCATCTACATAAAAGCCCCCGCGGAAGTTGAAAAGCGTAGTACCATGAAAGTCAAATTTATACGCAACGGAGCCTTTGAACCCGAAAGCACCATTCTTAAAGGCACCGAACTCAGAATTGACAACCGGAGACTTCCAATCGCTTGGTGGGATGTTGGCACAAAACTTTTTGAAGAGAGCATCAACGCAGCCTTTACCGAATTCACCTTTCTGAATGATGGCGTAGGCTTTGCCCCTCCCTGTGACATACATCTGCCCACTTTTGCTCCAGGCATCGACCTGAAAATTACCGTGAAAGATCGCATACTCAAAAACCAGGTTGGCGCTAAAGCCATCGGCTTTGCCAATATACACTTTCGTTTCCGCCGCCTTTAAACCCAGCGCATAGACAACGCCGCGGAAATCCAGCGAAGGTGGGCGGGTCTTGATTAGGGCAGACGCTTCGGCGCGCAGAGCGGGTTTACCTGCAAATTCCAGTGAGGAACGCACCTGCACCTCGATCTGAACGCTAGAAATACCCTGGTTGAGAATGACATTCCCCCGCACACCGGTGAGGTAGAAGCCTGTGGTGCCAATAGCGATAGCGTTTCTGATTGGACAATCCCATAGACCCAATTTAATCTGATTCAGCACAAGCCCAGTGGTGTTTTGCATATTGGCTGAGGAAATCTCCAAAATGCCTGCGCCACTAGACCCTGTACGCAACTTTACCCCTACTTCTAATGTACAACTTCCCGACCCGCTGCCGAGCGGCAATTTAAATGCGCCATTGGCCGAGATCAGGTTTCCATTCTCCGGCTCGAAACTGCCCTCTAAGCTTGTTAAACTAAAACCTTCACCAACCTGAATGGTAGGTAGCTTGAAACTCCCGCTACCAATCTTGATCTTGCCGTCGCTTGGAATTTTGACGCCAGTCACCTTGATCGAAGCACCCCCCCATGCTGGCGGTAAGGTAAAAGCGGCGCTGGCGGCAGAAATGCCCACACTGCTTAACTCGCCCTCGCCAACCGCTAAATTTAGCCCAGCGAGGCCACTGAGGGAAAAAGCGCTGATTTTGGTGTTGCGCACGCCCGATTGGTTGAGCGTTAAGGTGGCATTGGCAGTAGCGGAAGGCAGGCCGCTGATGCCGCCGATGGCGATGGAACCATGCAATGCTAGCGTATAACTGTTGTCTACTACCCCCAATGTTGCCTGCTGAAGCTGGATATTAAAGCCATTCTGGCTGATGCCCACGGTGGGGTTGAAGACAAACGACTGGCTACCGGCAAAACTAAGCCCGTTTTTATCCATGCGCACCTTGCCCGCGCCAGGTGTGGCGCTATCCAATTGCCAGGTCGCATCCGCTTCGAGCCCCTCATTGTTGAGGTGGATATTGTTCAACTGTAATTTTACGCTGGCAATGGCAATGGTAACTTCGTCGTTGGCATCCATTACAGCGTCGAGTCGTTTTTGTGCATCGATTGTGCCATTGATGCCAACGCTGATTTGCTTGTTCTGGGGCAGGTCGATCACTAACTTGGCCGTGATCTTACAACTGCCGTCGCTGTTGGGCGTACCGAAAATGTCTACCAACTTGAGACTCTTCAGGCTAGATTGAAGGCTATTGACAATCACAAAATCGGTTTTCTGGCATTGGGGTGGCGTCGCTTGTTCCGTAATCGCAAATTGCACTGGCACGCTCCGCGGCAACCCCTGGGCGTTACCGTCAAAGCGAATTTGCCCGGTATAGTTCCCTATACCAAGGTTCTGCGGCACGACTTGTACTTGGAGCGACGCACCAGTTGAGCTATCGCCTGTGGTTTTCAACCACCCTTGATCACTTGTTGCTGACCAAGCGCCCGTACCACCCTGGATAACCAATGTTTGGGCGGGCGGCACCGCCTGACCGGCGACCATTGTAAAGTTCAAATCTCCAGGCGTAACGGCAATACCGAGATTGGAGCCATAACGGAGCGTTACCGCAATGTGGTGGAGGCTACCTGGCACGCCGGGTGTGCTAATCTCAATGGCGCCCTGATAGCTGTTATCAACCGCAAGTCCGGTGGTCTTCACCGAGACACTGATCTGATCCGGGGTGCTACCACTTTGTTTGTCCACCGCCAGCCAATTAGTGCCAGCGCTGACATTCGCCGTCCAGTTCAGGGGTGCGCCGCCAACATGCTTAACAGTAATCTCTTGCGGTCGCGGATCACCACTTTCGGACAAAGCATTGAACAACATCGTATGCTCGGGTGTCACGACTAATCCTGAACCAGCTATTGTTACGCTGCCGCCTTCCGCCACTACCCGTAGCGGCTTGTTGAGCATCAGTGCTTCAAAATAAGGTCCATGCTTGATATGCAGCTCGGCACCGGCACAGGCTGCATGAACCGCACTGCTGACTGTTTTAAAGGGTTGCGCCGCAGTGCCGACTGAGATGCCTGTGTATTGGTCATCGACATACACGACGCCGCTACTGCATTGTTCTATTTGTACTGTTGTGTGCGCAAGCCTGGTTGTGGGCAGGTTATCGCTGGCCTTTGCCACCATTGGCCAAGCCACTAGGAATAGTAACAGTAGCAATACATTGCCTAGGTTGATTTTTAGCATACTCATCTTATCTCCTTTGCCCGAAGTTTTGTGTCACCATAGGGAAAGTCGTCACTGTAATGTGACCAACATCAGCACCAACCCCGTCCCTTTCTCCAACTTGCTCATCGCCTTGCCGAGGATGGCGCCCTGCGCCCGCTCATAGTCGATGACTTTCATGGCATGGCCGGGCGTAGCAGAGGTGGTGAGCAGGTCGCCTGGGACAATGGCGCCGTTGCCGGCATCGGCGTAGACGTAGACGCGCCCGGTCAACGCCACTGGATGGGAACCAGC
>DAOTTR010000579.1:0-3445 GCA_034437715.1 Caldilineaceae bacterium | reverse complement strand
TGATTGAGGTAAAGGCGACCGCGGTGATCGGCTGTGGACAATAGGGTCCATTTTTTTTTGGACATTTTTTTTGGACATTTCTATTTAGACATTTCTACAAGGAGAAACCAGTATGATTTATCGAGCACGCACAGTGACATTACTCCCAGCGAAGGCGGCAGCTTACCGCGCCGTGGTCGTGCGCGCCGCGGCCTATCTCAATGAACATTATCCTGCGGTTCATGTGGAAATTTGGGAAAATGGGGCCGGACCGCAGCACCAAATCCACATGGTCACCCGCTGTGACTCGCTGGCCGCGTTGGAAACCTATGAAGCAGAACGCAAAGATGACGCCGGCTGGCTGGCCTTGATTGAAGAAGCGCGTCTGCTGCAAGGTTCGCTTGACACAGTCGATCATCTTTATCGGGTGATCAGCTAATTGGGTGCAAGCGCATTTTAAAGCAATTTTTGATTTGACGCGTTGCACCTTAACAACTGCATAAGAGTTCATAACGATTTATTTTGTACATCTGTGACAGGATGAAGGTCTGACAAGATGACAAGATGATCGGCGAGACGACCCTGTCATCCCTTCATCCTGTCATCTTGTCAGACCACGGAATTAAACCGGTATAATGTCTATAGATGCGTGAGAATCGCTTCTATCCCTTGTCTCTAACTCCGCAACAACGACCGCCGCGGTTGCCATCAGATCCAACTGCGTGCCGCGTGTCCAGGCCCCCACATAATGCTCTGGCGGCAGCGTAGCGGCCAATTCAGTACGCAGGCGCGTGATTAAGGGCCACTGCGCCAGCCAACCCTTGGGGCTGAGCGGATGGTGGAAGACCAAGCCCAATAATTCAGTGGCCCGTTCCGGCTGGCCGCTTTTGGCGGTAATGATGGCGGCCAAGGTCAGTCCTTTCGCAAAATTCGACGGCCAGTGGTGGATCAGGCTGATTTCCAGGACTTTCTGCAAATGCTGGCGGGCGCTGGGCAGATCATCCATACCACACGCGGCCAAACACAGCCCCATCAACTCCAAAGCCGCTGTATAGGGAAAATAGGGAAGGTTTAGTGCAATCGCTTGTTGGAAGCAGTGGTGGCACGCACGGTAGTCTTCACTCATCCCCGCCAGGAAAGCAAACACGATCAGCATAGTACGATGCTGGCTCTGTGAATCATTAATATCCAAGACGATGGTGCGCAGCTCTTCGGCTAACGTGCGTACAGCGCCAAAATCGCCCCGATCAAAGAGCGCCAACCAGGCGAACCCTAGTTGAATTGGGACCAGGGTATAGCGGGCGTCGATCTTGAGACAAAGTTCGCGTGCTTCTTGCCAGTGAGCCTCGGCTTTGGTGTAATGACCGTCAATATAGACGATCCACCCAGCCAAAGCGAGCGATTGAGCGAGGCCGTTCAGATCGCTCGTGTCTCGGCACAACGCTATACTCTGCATGATCAGCAGAGCACTCTTGTTGGATTGACCCAATTCAATATAGAGGATACCCACGTTGCGTTGGAGGATCGCCAGATAAAAGCGATCCGCCAATGCCTGATAATGGACGATGCTTTGCTCAAAGTAGGCAATGGCGCCAGGGGCATCTTCGCAGAAGATCAGGGCCATTCCCAGACGCCACAGGCAGAAGGCTATCTCTGGTTGGTCATCATGGGCTTGCGCAAGGGCAAGTCCGGTCTCAATGCGTGCTCTGGACTCCGTGGGCGGTTCAAACCATCGAAAATCCTGGCCGAGCGCACGGGCCATCACCCGTCCCCAAGCCGGCTGCGGCGCTTCGCCTGCAAGCGGGGCCAACTGCTCACGGGCTGACCGTAGCAGTTCCAGCCCTTCGTGAAAACGGCTGCGCATCTCGCAGAACCAATAGAGCGCTTCCAGCGCACGATCGATGGCTGGATAGTCGCGCTGTGCTATGGCCCACTGCCAGGCGGCGCGCACATTCTCAAAATCAGCCTCGATCTCATCCAGCGCTGCCACCTGACGACGCCCTTTGAGGTCGGCTTCGCGCTGGTGGAGATATTCGGTGTAGTAGCGATAGTGGGCGCTATATGTTGCTGCGGTTTGGTCGGTGGCATCCAGTTCCGCTTCGGCGTATTGGCGCAGCAGTTCGTGCAGCGTATAGCGCCCATGCGCGTCACGTTGGATGAGCGACTTATTGACCAGGCTGCTAAGCATCCGCAACGAGGCACCAGCAACGCTTTGCGCCGCCGGACGGGTAAAGCCGCCCCGAAAAACAGCCAAGCGCCGAAAGACCGCTTGTTCCAATGCGCTGAGACGCTGCCACGATTGGGCAAGCACCACCCGCATACTGTGGTGGCGGGCAGGCAGGTCACGGAATTCTGTTTCCAGCAAGTCAAAGCCTTGGCCCAGTTCCGTCACGATCTCGGCGGGCGAGAGCAGCTTCACCCAGGCCGCGGCCAGGATAATGGCGAGCGGGATACCGCCCACCAACCGACAGATGTGAATGACCGCTTGCTCATTCGTGGCGTCTAGAACGAACGTGGGGCGCGTGCGGCGTGCGGTCTCGACAAACAGTTGGACAGCGCTGGAGTCCAAAGCGGCGTGGGGCCGCGGGCCGCTGGGGACATCCAAACTGTTCAGCACAAAGACGGTTTCACTGCTCAATTGCAGCCGCTCACGCGAGGTCACCAACAGCCGCAGCCCCGGACAATTCTGCAGCAATTCTGGGAGCAGGGCGATGCCGTCGGCCAGATGTTCAAAATTATCCAACACCAGGAGCAACTGCTTGTGGCGCAAATAATCGAGCAACTGCGCTTTGGGCAGCCGATTATCAGCTTGAAAACGAAAATCGAGCGCCTCGGCAATCGCAGGTACAATATGCTCGCTGGCCCGCAGCGGGGCTAGGGCCACAAAACAGATGCCATGCGAGGCTTGTTGCACCAGCGTTTGCGCCACTTCGATCACCAGGCGCGTTTTGCCGATCCCGCCTGGACCCACCACGGTTAGCAGACGACAGTCCGGATCAGTCAGCAATTGAGCAAGTTCCAGCAACTCGGTTGCACGACCAAAGAACGGCGTGAGCGGGGGGACAAGGTTACTCGATGCCTGCGGTTGGACAGGCCGCGCAGCGGCCAGCGGCGGCTGTGTGGCCGGCATGCGCGCCAAGGCGACGGTGCTAGCCCGGTGCGCAACGGCGACATTGAGCTGCTGCGCCAGCCGTTCGGCCAGTTGTTTGGAGGGACGCAACTCGTCGCGCTCCAGTTTGCGGATGGTCACCACCGAATAGCCCACGCGGGCGGCCAATTCCGTCTGGGTCAAATCCAGCTGGCGCCGCTGGTGGCGTAGCCAGGTGCCAAAGCTCGTTTCGGTCTCCTGCATCTCGTCCTCCTAGGGTTGATGCCACGCACTGTGCGATTGGGGAGTGCAGTCTGTCCTTGCAGAATTTGATTATATCACATTTTGGATCACTTTTTCTACCACTTTGTGATCTTA
>DAOTTR010000578.1:0-5689 GCA_034437715.1 Caldilineaceae bacterium | reverse complement strand
ACGTTGGGCACGGCTGTCACCAATTGATGCCAGAAGGTGCCATGACCGAAGCTGCGCTCACTCGGTTGGATCGGCAATGTATAGAGAATCGACAGGCCAACCGCCGCACTATCCAGCAGCGCGCGCGTGGCACCCAGGTAGCCGACAAAAAAGGATCGTGTGAGGATCGCAGCCTTCACATCATTGCCCTTTTCCAGACCATGCCGTTTGCGCGCATCTTCGATCAAAAAGGCATACATCTCTACGTCGGCCATGCGCGCGCAAACACTTTCGGCAATGATCACGCTCGCATGGGGATGGTTCGACTGGATGACGCCCAAACGTTCGGCAAAATGGTCGTCTAATCTGAGAAAACAGTTGGGGACTGGCTGTTCGGATAATTTATAGGCTGTGCGTTCATAGAAACGCGTTTTCATCAATCTTCTGCTTTCTGTGCTTTAGGCTCGCCGCTATACAACCAGTAAGAGTGCAACAAAATGCCGGTCAGCAAACCAACCGCGAGCTTGACGGGCCAGGGCAAGCCGCTGGGACTGATAAAGCCTTCGATCAGGCCAGCCAGAATCAGCAGGGGCACGCAGCCCAGAATCAACTGCACACCCTGGCGGCTGCGCTGCACCACTGCGGTGCGTCGGGTGTGCAAGCCCGGGCGGATCAAACCATCGCCGATGGATAGTCCACACCCACCTGCCAGAAAAATCACACTCAGCTCAATAAAGCCATGCGCCACGACAAACTCGGCCAACCCACCGCTCAGCCCATGTACCTGCAACAGGCCAAAGATCGCGCCCAAATGCAGGCCATTGCTCAGAATCACCCACAGCGTTAACAGCCCCGCCGTGATGCCACCGGCAAAAGTCAGAAACATGACCCGAATGTTGTTGGTCAGAATAAAGCTGGAGGCAGCCGAGCGGGCACTGGGCGCAATATCGGTCCATAGCTTGCCCGCTTCCACTTGGCGCACTAGGCTCTCGATTTCGGGACCAGCAAAGACATAGATCGCATCGGGTTGACGCCAAGTGACAAAATAGGCAATCATTGCGCCGATGAGAAATACGGCAAAGCACAGGCTCGTATATGGCAACAAGGCGCGGTATAATAGGGGAAATTGCTGGCGATAGAAGTGTCGCAGGGCGCGCTGGCGCAACGGTGCTTCTTGGTAGATCTGGGCATGGGCGCGACTGACCAAGCCATTCAAATAGTAACTCACCCGTTGATTGGGGAAATCGCGTTGGGCCAGCGCCAGATCAGACGTGGTGCTGCGATAGAGCCGACCCAGGGTTTCTAGGTCGCGCGGTGAAAGGCGGCGAATATTGGTTTTGGTCTGTGTTAGCAACTCTTCAAGCTGTTGCCAACTGGGACGCCGTTCGCCGAGAAATCGATCTAAATTCATGAATAATCATTAACCGCTTGTCCGAGACATGAAAATCATCTCGCGAAGGAATCATCAGGATGACTGAAAATTGGTTGCAAGAAGAGTATACCATTGACACGCCGGAAAATGTAAGCTTTGGCTACGAGATCGCGGGGATTGGCAGTCGCTTTCTGGGTGGCTTGATCGATAGCGTGATCATTGGGCTGGCACTCCTGTTTCTCAACATTGTGGTGGCTGTCGTGATGGAAATCGTGAATGTCGATGCTGGTGTGGTTGCCGCGTTGGGTGACGGCAATGTCACCTGGGGTGGTGGTATCGTTCTAGCCATCTATACGGTGCTGAACTTTGTCTTGATTTGGGGCTATTTTGTCCTCTTTGAATTGATCTGGAATGGGCAGACGCCGGGCAAACGCCGGGCAAAGTTGCGCGTGGTGCGGTTGAATGGCAATCCAGCCGGCTTTTTGGATGTGGTCATTCGCAACTTGGTGCGCATGGTCGATTTTTTGCCCACGGGCTATGGCCTGGGCTTGACGGTCATGTTTTTCAATCGGCACGCTCGCCGCTTGGGCGACTACGCCGCTGGCACGATTGTGATCAAAGAGCGTCGAGGCATTTCCCTGGAAAATTTAGACGATAACCAGCGTGCTGTGCAGGCGATTTACGCCACGCCAGAAGTACAAGCCCTGTGGCAACAGCGCTTTCCTGCCTTGCGCCGCCTCTCTGCCACGGATTATGATCTATTGCGCGATGCGCTTGTGCGCCACGACCAAGGTCAGATCACACCAGAGACATTGCACCGGCTGGCAAGCGCCATTGCCCACAAACTCGGTGCTCTCACCCCGGATCGCAACTGGCAAGCCAGCCGCACTTTTCTGACTGATGTCTCTGCGGCCTATCGCCAATTAGGGATCTGAGGCGTGCGCTGTGCTGCGCACCCAGCACCCAATCATTCAACCCCTTACTTACCGAGGAATTGTATTTTTATGGAGCGGATAGAATCCCCTGAATATGTGCTCATGATTCGTGATTTGCCCGTCGATCTGCGCCCGCGCGAGCGCATGCTCTATGCCGGCCCCAGCGCGCTCAGCACGGCGGAATTGTTAGCGATTATCCTGCGCGTCGGTGGGCGCGGCGAAAATGTGATTCGTATGGCGGAACGCTTGCTGAGCGAATTTGGTGGCGTGACAGGCTTGGCCCAGGCCAACTTTGAAGAGCTTTGCCGTGCTCGCGGCATCGGCGAAGCCAAGGCCACGCAGATCAAGGCGGCCCTGGAACTGGGACGGCGGCTCATGGTGGCCGCGCCTGCCGAGCGCCCCCAGGTACGCAGCCCCGCCGATATTGCCAACCTGCTCATGCTGGAGATGAGCCTACTGGAGCAGGAACAGTTGCGCGTCGTTTTGTTGGATACCAAAAACTTTGTGACGCGCGTACACACGGTCTACAGTGGCAGCTTGAACAGCGCAGTCGTGCGCATTAGTGAGGTCTTTCGTGAACCGATTCGCGCCAACAGTGCATCGATCGCCGTCGTCCACAATCATCCCAGTGGCGACCCCACCCCCAGCCCCGAAGATGTCCACGTCACCAAGCTGATCGTCGAGGCTGGCGCGCTGCTGGATATTGATGTGTTGGATCACCTGATCATTGGCCGCAACCGCTTTGTGAGCATGAAAGAGCGTGGCTTGGGCTTTAAATGATGTGCTGGCGGAGAACATCTAACACATTCTCCGCCAGCACATCATTTAAGGTACTTGTCACGGACAGCCGCCTGGTGGTGCGTTTCAGGGCGGGCCTTCGAGTACCTCGGCACCGCCTGCCACCATGGCGGCACCTACCTGATCCAACGTGGCGGCATGGGGATTAAAGGTCACCACGAAGTACAGCCAACCATCGCGTGGGCTCTGTTCTTGCAGGCTGACAGTCAGGTTGGCCTCTTTCAGTGCGCTGGCAACGTTGGCCGTCGCCGTGTCGGCGAGACAACCGCAGTAGGGAACTCTACCCCAGACGACATCACCGGAGTGCGGGAGAGTCGGCATCGCGGCGACAGCCGACAGCGTCGGGTTATCAGAAGTTGGCGGTGCCCCATTGGCCGCGGCCAGCCGACATGCCGCAACGACGATCATCAGAGCGGCCCCGACAAGTCCGACCACGATCCCACGGACTACTGGCATACCAAGGAATCTCCAATTCCTAATCGGGCGTAGGCTGAGCTTGTCGAAGTCAAAGCGGTGCCAGCTTCGACAAGCTCAGCCTACGTTTACTGAACTATTTTGTTCATCCTCACAAACGTGTTGACGTCCCAGTGTGTTTCAACACACTTGCTGTACCAGGCTGGGATTTCAATCCCTGCCTGCCGGGGCTACGCCGCGCCTGTTGGTTCGACCTTGAGCAGCGCGAGCATGATACTCGCCCAGAGGGCATAGGGCGCGACGTATGCGTCTTCTACGCTCGGCCAGCCTGTCCAGTAGTGGTTGTTGTACACTCTCACGTGCCGCTCCTCAGACATGGTGATCTCGATCACATCGCGCAGGTAGATATCAATGGCTTGGCGAACCAGATCGGTGTAATTCGTGTCCGTCGGCGAGGGCGGAATCGAATCCAGCTGATCGATCAGCGCGTCGTAGTCTGGGTTGCTGTACTGGCTGTTGGCCCAGATGTAGTTGTTCGTCTGGCCCTGCTCGGGCGAGTTGAACTTGCTGTGGTAGTGCTGGAGTGTGCCCCAGGGCTCGCGGCTGCTGCCGCAATGTACGATGATCCACAGGTCGGCCTGGCCGGTGCGCACCGTTTCGAAGAACGGGTCACAGGTGGTGGTGACGAGTTTGACCGTAACGTCGAAGCCCGCGTCGCGCAGCTGCTTTTCGACGATCGGCCCCATCGGTCCCAGCCAACAGGCGCAGTGGAATTCGGGTATCATGCGCGTACCATCCTTAGCCCAGAAGCCTTCGCTGTCCTTTTCGTAACCGGCTTCCGCCATTTCCGAATCGACCAGCGCCTGAGAGGGATTGTCGGGCTTGTACTGCTCGACCAGATCATCACATAGCTCCCGGTACGGCTCAAGGCCACCAAAGGTCGAGAAGGGCAGCACCAACGGAACGGTCCCTCCTTCGTAGGCCAGGTCCACCACCTGTTCGCGGTTGATCGCTGCCTGAACCGCTCGGCGCACATGCACGTCGGCCATCGGGCCCCACTGCGTGTTGAGACCCAGCGTGTAAAGGCAGGCGTCGGGGGCGCCCCAGGAAGGCCCTTCCGCGTTCCAGCTCTTGAGCGCCGGGTTCTGCGCCATGCCAGCCACAAACTCGCCGGGTTGGACAGTCCAGTCCACATCCAGCTCGTTGTTGATCATGCGCGCAAACGTGGCGGCGCCAGAACCGAGCGGAAGGAACGATTGGCGCGTGACCTTGGACGGCTGTGAAAAGCCGCTCTTGGCACCCCACCAGTTGTCGTCGCGGTCGAAGAACATGCCCTGCGGACCCGCCTCGACCAGCTTGAAGGGCCCAGTGCCCACCGGCAAGCCCTGCGCCGGGTCGTAGTTCTGGAAGGTGGTCCAATCCTCGTTCTCCCAGATGTGCTTGGGCAGGATGGCGATTTGGATTTCTGAATTCTCGACAAAGTAGAAGTAGAAGAAGCGGGGGTTGGCCTTGTTTAGGTTGATCGTGAAGTTCTGCTCGTCCGTCACGGTGACGTCTTTCACCCACTCTTTCATGTCCGAGGAGAAGGCCAATTCGGGCGTGTCGCGCAGCTTTTCCAGGGTGAACTTGACGTCGTCCGCAGTGAAGGGGGTGCCGTCGTTCCACGTTACGCCCTGGCGAATGACCACATCGACACGCGTAAAGTCGTCGGCGACCGTGTAGCTCTCCGCCAGCCAGGGAATCTCTGCGCCGTCGTTGTGATTGTAGTAGTAGAAGAACTCGAAGATCGTCTTGTTGAGTGGGCCACGAATCCGCCCTAGCCCGCCGAGCGAATAGGGGTTGAAGTTCGTCGGCTCGACAATTTCTGTGTCGCCGCCATAGTGTACGAGTGTGTCCTGGCGGGCGACTTCTGCCTTCGCGCCGCCGGCTGGTGCGGACGCCGCGCCGCCGGCTGGCGCGGCGTCCGCACCAGCGGGTGGTGCAGCTGCTGGCCCACCGCAGGCCGCCATGAGCATGGCCGTGCTCGTGGAACCGAGGCCAATCAGGAAAGAACGTCGAGTGAAACGCGATGAGTATGTCATGGGTGAAAGTTTCCTCCTCCTTTAGCACATGGATGAAAGTTATAAATATCCAGATAGATTCTAACCCTTCGGGAAGTTTTGAGCTGCCCGAAAGGTGATAGACAATACTG
>DAOTTR010000577.1:0-9807 GCA_034437715.1 Caldilineaceae bacterium | reverse complement strand
AAGCCTTTCACAGCCTGCTCACCGAGGGCGTTGACATCAAGTTTGGCATTGGTGAGGGCAAAACCAAGACGGACAAAGTCTGGCTGGTTGATTTTAACGATCCCGACAAGAACGAATTTTTAGCCGTCAATCAATATACAGTGCTGGAAAATCACAACAACAAACGGCCTGATATTGTCTTGTTGATCAATGGCCTGCCGCTGGTTGTGATTGAGCTGAAAAATGCTGCCGATGAAAAGGCCGGTATCCAGGCCGCCTATCACCAATTGCAAACCTATAAACAACTGATTCCCTCGCTCTTTACCTACAATGCCTTGCTGATCATCAGCGACGGCTGGTTTGCCAAAGTGGGCACCCTCTCCAGTGAATATCCGCGCTTTATGGAGTGGAAAACCGCCGATGGGATCACGATCATCGATCCCAAACAAGAGCCCGCATTAGAGCCGCTGATCAAAGGCTTGCTCAACAAAACGACCCTGCTCGATCTCATTCGCCATTTCATCGTCTTTGAACAGAGCAAGGAGAAGACCGTCAAGAAGGTCGCGGCCTATCACCAATACTATGCCGTGAATCGCGCTATCGACTCAACCCTGCGCGCCGCGGCGGCCACACCATTGCCAGCCAACATTGTGCGCGAATCACCCGTTGCCTATGGCTTGGCCAGCGTCACCGACCAACCCAAGGGTGATCAGCGGGCAGGCGTAGTCTGGCACACGCAGGGCAGCGGCAAGAGCCTCTCCATGGTCTTCTATGCGGGCAAGTTGGTGTTGACTCCGGCCATGAATAATCCAACCTTGGTCGTGCTCACCGACCGCAACGACCTGGATCAACAACTCTTTGAGACCTTCACCCATTGTCAGCAACTGCTGCGCCAGACACCAGCACAAGCCGCCAATCGCGAAGATCTAAAAAAGCTGTTGGCGGTGGCCTCGGGCGGCGTGATCTTTACCACCATTCAGAAATTCCTGCCCGAAACCCAAGGTGCGGCCTATCCACAGCTCAGTGATCGGCGCAACATTGTTGTGATTGCCGACGAAGCGCACCGCAGCCAGTACGATTTTATTGATGGCTTTGCCCGCCACATGCGCGATGCCTTGCCCCATGCCTCCTTTATTGGCTTTACCGGCACGCCAATTGAAACAGCAGATGCCAACACCCAGGCCGTCTTTGGCAACTACATTGACATCTACGACATCCAGCAGGCCGTCGAAGATGGCGCGACGGTGCGCATCTATTACGAAAGCCGCCTGGCCCAAATCCAGCTTTCCGAAGCCGATCAGCAACTGCTCGATCAGCGGGTCGAGGAGATCACTGAAGACGACGAGTTGACAGAGCGACAGCAACGCTTTGCCCGCTGGACCAGTAAAGAGGCCGTAGTCGGCAGTGCCAGCCGCTTGCAACAAGTTGCCGCTGATTTGGTGGCGCATTTTGAAGCGCGCACCCAAGCAGCGACGGGCAAAGGGATGATTGTCTGCATGAGCCGGCGCATCTGTGTGGCTTTGCACGACGCCATTATCAAGCTGCGCCCAGATTGGTATGACCCAGCCGATGAGCAAGGTGCCATCAAAGTGATCATGACCGGCTCCGCCAGCGACCCGCTAGATTGGCAAGCGCATATCCGCAACAAAGCCCGGCGCAAGGCGATCGGCGATCGGCTCAAAGACCCCAGCGATCCGCTCCAATTGGTGATTGTGCGTGATATGTTGTTGACCGGCTTTGATGCCCCCTGTCTACACACCATGTACATTGACAAGCCGATGAATGGGCATAATTTGATGCAGGCCATTGCCCGTGTCAATCGCGTCTTTGGCGATAAAGCAGGTGGCCTGATTGTTGATTACATTGGCATTGCCCAGGATCTAAAAAACGCCTTAGCCATCTATACGGCGAGCAAAGGCAAGGGCCAGTTGGCGCTGGATCAAGAGGAAGCCGTCGCCAAAATGCTGGAATTGTACGAAATCGTGGTAGATATGTTCGCTACCTTCGATTATCGCCGCTACTTTACGCTGGAGCCCCAGCAGAAGTTGGGCTTTATCCTGGATGCGGCCAATGCGATAGGCGATTTGACCGAAGAAAAGGATGGGCAACGCCTGCGCAACGGCCAAGAACGCTTTCAGGCCAATGTAGTTCGTTTGCAAAAAGCCTTTGCGCTGTCGGTGCCCCATCCCAAAACCGTTGAAATCCGCGATGACCTAGCCTTCTTCCAGGCGATCAAGGCGCGTTTTGCCAAATTCGATGAACAGAGCAAAACGCGTACCAATGAAGAGATCGAAACGGCGATTCGCCAGATTATCAATGACGCGATTATCTCGCACCAAGTTGTTGATATTTTCGACGCAGCTGGAATCAAGAAACCGGATATTTCGATTTTGTCCGATGAATTCTTGGCCGAAGTGCAAGGCATGGCGCGCAAGAATTTGGCCTTAGAGCTACTCAAGCGTCTGCTTAACGATGAGATCAAAAGCCGCGCGGCAACCAACTTGGTACAAAGCCGGAAGTTTTCGGAAATGCTCGCCGAGGCGATCAAGCGCTATCAAAATGGCTTGATCGATTCGGCCAAGATTATCGAAGAGTTGATTCGGATGGCACAAGAAATTCGGGAAGCGGATCAGCGTGGCGAACAGATGAATTTGCGTGTCGATGAACTCGCCTTCTACGATGCCCTGGCCGACAATCCCAGCGCCGAAGCTGTGCTGGGCAACCAAATCCTAAAAGAGATTGCCCATGAACTGGTCGAAAGCGTGCGCAAGAACACCTCGATTGACTGGCAACTGAAAGAAAGCGTGCAAGCCAAGTTGCGCGTTCTAGTCAAACGGATTTTGCGCAAATACAAATATCCACCGGATGATCCGACCACAGGCGAATATATCGCTTCGGTCAACAAGGTGTTGGACCAAGCTGAATTGCTGGCTGAATTCTGGACGGGCCAGCAACTCGCCTTGGTTCTGCTGTTAACCATGGGCATGACACTCATAGCCTGTCAATCCATCATTGCACCGACAGCGCCAGTCGCAACGCCTGTGCTGGTTGCAACGGCAACACCGCCAACGACAGTCACCCCATCGATCAGCAACCCGGCAACGGAGCAAGTGATGAATACAGCATTGATCCGCGCCGCCGAACAGGGTGATACACCCACGGTCTTGCGCTTGTTGGCCACCGGGGCCGACATCAACAGTCGCGATGCCAATGGCCGCACACCCGTGATGGCGGCCACGCACGGCAATCAGGTCGCGACAGTCCAAGCCTTGATTGCCGCCGGGGCCGATATCAATCTCCAAGACAATCGCCAGGACAATCCCTTCTTGTATGCTGGCGCGGAAGGATTGTTGGAGATTCTCAAATTGACAATTGCAGCCGGGGCAGATACCAAGCTGACCAATCGTTTTGGCGGTACCGCGCTGATCCCCGCGGCGGAGCGCGGCCCGGTCGAAGTGGTGGCCGAACTGCTCAATCACACCGATGTAGACATTGATCACGTCAACAACCTGGGCTGGACAGCCTTGCTAGAGGCAATCATCCTAGGCGATGGCGGCCCAGCGCGCACCGAGGTAGTTCGCCTGCTGATCGAAGCGGGGGCTGATGTCAATCTAGCCGACGGGCAGGGGGTGACACCCTTGGCCCATGCGCGCCAGCGCGGCTATACAGCGATGATCACATTGCTGGAAGCAGCGGGGGCGAAGTGAGTGAAGACGACCATGCAACCGAACATTATGAGAAGCCTGTTGATGTGTTGTGTTTGGCACAGGTATAAAGCATGGGTCTCTAGCCCAACAGTGGTGCCACGGCCTTTTAAGCCGTAGGTTCGGGTGCTCAGGGGCTCATGGAAGACAGTTGTGAGGGTATAGCCGTCTCCAAAGATTGTGGAGGCGGTTTTTATGCCCCCCTTTTGGCTGGATAGCGAACAGTTTTTTGATGTTCGTAGCAATAGACTCTTCCACCAAATCGTTCTGGGTGGCTCAGGCAATAGCTGCTTACTTGGGGCGAAATCGCTTTTCCACAAGTCGTACAATGGGCACTTGCTGAGGTAGATTGTGCGGCTTTCTCCGATGTAACCAATGCGTTGCCCGTACTTGATACCGCCGATTCGATGGCAACGAGTGGTTGCTGCTCTGCAAGCAACAGGGTAACCAACTTATCCCGATCCCATAGCTCGACGTTATTGGCGGCAGCCAGTTTTTTGGCTTGCTGACTGTAATAATTATTTGTCACAACCATCGCCTTGGCACATCTATAATATTCTTTGGCAGCAACCGCCTCTTGAATCGCTTTGACGCCAACACGCCGGTTATAGCGCTTGGCTTGCACCACCGTTTGGGTCCCGGCCTTTTGTACCACCAAATCGGCACCATAATCACCTTGAAAGGGTGTGCGCGTCACGCTGTAGTCTAGCTTGCGAAATAAAATTTCTAAATATTTCTCAAAATCCTCACCACCCAGGTTGTCCAATTCTGCGATACCAGACTTTGCGAGGCGCGCATTTTTATACAACTTAAACGCGACTTGGATGAGGAATAGGAGAAGTGTAGGCACCCACAGGAACCAAAAAAATGTAAAAAAAAACCAAAATCCATCGGCCACAAGCTTGATTGAATCCATAAGATCCATAAGAATAGTCCTCGTTTTAGGGAACAGCAGCGGAAACTTTATCATGATGACGTGCAAGCAAAAATAAAGACGCGAGGAAAGTAAGGGGAATGTAATCTTACTGTGGCATATTGAATGAACTAAATTCGAGCATTACTCGAAGTCCCTTGCCGTTCAAAGGTAAGGCAGTCACCATCTATCCACCAAGCGCGACCCTTAGTGTCTGTCCAAGAATAACATAGATGATTTTAGACAGATTTGCTCGGGTAACATCACGTAAATTAGCTACTTTATTTTTGGACAGACCCTTAGGCCATTTCAAAAAACAAAATGTCCAACCGGATGAGTGAAAACATTCCAGGAAAGGGCCACAGGAAGCGTGCATTACAGGTATTATGTTGGCCCTCTCCCGGAATGCAGCGTGGATAATGATTGCTTGGTAATCGCCTAACATAAAACAAGCATACCAACGCGATAAGAAAACACGTTGCGAAAATGTGGGCGCGATTGGTTATCACGCGGCAAGGAAAGAGGCGACCCACCATAGAAGCGTAGAGGTATTTTTGTGTTTTTTGCACATTAGACAGCATTGCACAAATGTGATACGCTTGTTCTATTAAAGCTGATCATCTATCGCGCCGCTTTGGGGAAGCGTCGATAAAGGTCTACCTCCACGATTACGCTCAAGATAGTTGTATCAATCATGTTAACACCTCTTTCCCGCGATACCTTGACGCAGCAAGCTGCGGACACGTTGCGCCGTTTTATTATGAATCAAGGCTTGCGTGCTGGGATGAAATTGCCCAGTGAGCGCGAATTAAGTGAAAGTCTTGCCATCAGCCGCAATGTGGTGCGCGAGGCGTTGAGCCACCTTGTCGCCGAAGGGTTGATTGAAAAAAAAGCCGGGCGTGGCGTTTTTGTGCGTGAGTTCGACGCGGTCGCGCTTGTCACTGTGGAAGCCACCAATCTCAATAGTAATGGGTGGAACCCCGCAGATGTCAGTGAAGCACGCGCGGTGATTGAACTGGGCGCGGCACGGCTGATGGCGAAGCGGATCACCCCCGAACAACTCCAACAATTGGAGCGCCTGAACAGCCGCATGGCAGACAACATGCGCAACAACCGCAGCGTGATCAAGGAAGATATTGAATTTCACAAAACCCTGCTGCAATCCACCCATAACGCGGTCTTGATCGAGTTGTTTCCACTGCTGGTGGAATATTTCCGGCTGGCCGTCGTCCATGATCCCAGCTTGATTCTCGACAATTCTGATCGGGTGATCGATGAACATCACCAGATCATTGATGCGTTGAGTACACACGATGGTGCAGCCGTCGAGGCTGCGCTGCTGGCCCACCCGCTCTCCTTTCAGCGGTTGGAAGCACCCATGTTGGCCTACGCCACCACCCATTTTCTCCCATAAAGTTGTCTGTTACGCTCAAGATGACCGGCAACTTGAAGATGCCGGTCATCGTTTGATGAGCCAATTAGCCGCCTGGGATATACAACGTCCGATCGGCCACAGGCAGCGCGACCCGCGCGCCGCCTTGTAGATGTGAATGGGCCAGCCCGAATTGGACTTCCACACTCTGCATGGTCACGTCGAGGTTACCCGGCGCGCGTTCACCGGTTTCCAACTCGCGGATAATATCGCGGATGGTGCAGACGGTGGGGCTTTCGCCGATGGGCCGATAGGTTGTCTCGACAGTGGTTTGCGTTTTAGCCGCTGTGCGCCGGATGCGATAATCGTTGCTGTTTTCCCACGCAATCGCTTTGCCTTCACTGCCATGAATCTCTACATCAAACGAACCACGCTGCGGCACAAAAATGCCCTCGATACCACCAGCATAGCCCACGCGATAGAAGCCCACCATCGGGTCGGCAATCTCATAGCCCGGTGATGGCAAATAGCGATGCTCATCTTTGTCATAGAGCGGATGGGCACGCCGCGGATTGGGATCAAAGGGGTCGCCTGTCTCGATCAATTTGCCTTCCACCCACAGCGGTTGCGGATCGCCCAGCAGCATCGCTACCGTATCCAGCGTATGCGGGTGATGTTTGATCAAGTCCGTATAGAAATACATGGTGGCGAAGCGCGGTTCGCCGATGTCGCCGCGCGCAATCGCGGCTTGCAACTGTTTATAGCCGCTGTGTTGGCGGCGCAGCGCGCCCCAGTGAAAGACCACGTTATTGGCTTGGCACGCCGCCACAATTCGGTCGGCTTCGGCCAGCGAGGCGCACAAACCCTTTTCCGCATAGATGGCACGCACACCCTGTTCAGCGGCAAAGAGGATCGGCTCAGCGCGCGCAAAGGTCGGCGTGGTGATGCTGACAATATCAGGGCGCTCTTTTTCAATCATCGCCTGATAGTCCAGATAGGTGTTGGTGATGCCAAAGCGCTTGGCAAAACGCTCCAACCGCTCGGCCCCGCGATTGGCTACGGCGATCACCTCAGTCTCGGCAATCGCGGCATAGGCCGAGAAATGACTATAGGGTTTATAAAAATTGCCCGCAGGAATTTCGTCTTCGATCAGTCCACCCATGCGGCCTGAGCCAATAATCGCGACGCGGTATTTGCTACTCATTTTTCATTCCTCAATGGTTGTGTTGCTGCCTTGATAGGGGACTGTCAGCGGATTCTGAGAACAGATGAAACAGATTCGCGCGAAACCATCCGTTCCCATTGATACGGTCTAGAACGGATTCGTACAAAATTATCCATTCAATTCGTTCCCGAAATCCGCTGACCGGGTTCCCCGCTATAACCGAAAGATGCGGCGGGCGTTGGCACGGAAGATCAACTCGGCCTCGTGATCAGTCTGGATGGCGTCCAGGTAGGCGCCATATTCGAACCAGGGGGCGAAGAGCGGCTGGTCGGTGCCAAAGAGAATGCGCTCTGGCCCCAACACATCGATCACGCGGCGGATGCGCCCGGGTTGAATGCCGCTGCTGCAAAATTCAAAGTAGACATTGGGTAGATCCAACACCTGGCGTGCCCCATCCACATCATCGCCATGCGCCTTGATGATCACCAGATCCGGGTTGCGCAGCGCGGCTTGCCGCACACCGCCATAGGGCGAGCCGCC
The DNA here is from genome assembly GCA_034437715.1 of Caldilineaceae bacterium. Lineage (GTDB taxonomy): Bacteria > Chloroflexota > Anaerolineae > Caldilineales > Caldilineaceae > JAHBVH01. The sequence continues at coordinate 2,134 of DAOTTR010000577.1, read as the reverse complement.
TTCGTCCATGTGGATCTTCACTGGGCGACCAAACTTGGCAACTTCAACCAGCAACTCTTGCATGCGCTGGGTTGCCATATTGCCCCCAAAGGGACAGTAGAGCTTGACGCCGACAAAGCGTGGATCTTGGAAATAGCGCGTCATCTGTTCCACCGAGCCGGGAATGTCGCGCGGATCACAGGTGACATAGCCGCGCAGGGTGGCGTGGCGCTCCAGGAATTGCTGCGTGTCGGCATTGCCCTCGCGCATGTCATAGTTGATCGCATTGTAGGAGGAAACAAAGGTCAATTCAATGTTGCAGCGCGCCGACATCTCGTGTACATTGGTCTCGGTGCGCGTGTTAAAGGGTTCGGGCACATGAAAGCCCGACACATGGGCGTGCATGTCGATGATCGGCACGCTGGGCAGTTCGGCTTGGGTGCGGATCGGCAACGGTTCGACCGGCAATTCTTCAATGTCCAGGCCGAGCAGGCGCAGCGCGTTGCCACCAAGAATCGCCTCTTTCATCTCTTCTGAAATGCGCGCCATAAGCACTTGGTTGCGCAAGCCGCGGATCGAATATTTGGGCGCGTTGCTGCCAAAGAGCAGCCGGTCGCCAATCCCCGCCTCGACCATGACTTCCAACCCATCGGCCAACGAGAGCCAACGAATGGCGGCGTAGACGTTGGGGTACTCCTGCATCACCGTGATCAATTCACCCATGTAGCCGTAGCTCACTTCATTCAAGACCACCGGTACGTTGTAGCAATGGGTCAGCACGGCGAGCTTGTAGATCCAATCCAGCGCCTCTTTGCCCCCACCGTTGAAATCCACAATGATCGGCAGCGGACGGCTAGACTGCACTTGGCTGATCGCTTCGACCATCTTCTGAAAGAGCAATGTATTGGGTGACCAACTCTGCGGCCCCGGAGCAAAGCGAATGGCGACACAGCCCCCCGCCACACAGGTGCGCAGATCGTCCTGCCAGCCGAGATAGTGACGCGGATCGAGCGTGCCCACAGCCAACAGGCGCGGGTGTTGGGCAACGATCGCCAGCGTTTCGGCGATGGCTTCCTTGTTCACCTGGTTCATCAAACCGCGTTTGGAGGTGGTGAGCGTCAAGGTTGTGTTGTGCGCTTCGCTCTGGGTAAGTAGTTGTGCGAGTGTTGTGTCCGGCTCGGCCAGCCGATCCACGCTAAAATCGGAAATAAAGTCAATTGCGTACATGATCGTTCCTTTACAGATAGCACGTTTACGCGACACGCAAGCGCGCCCAGCGCACATGGGTGATACTGGCATAGGTACACCACCAACTGGCGTAGAGCTCACCTTCTAGCGTCGTCATCAGGGTGGGCGCGCCAAAGGCGACAGTGTCGTGGCTGCGCGGATATTTGTCCGGCGAACTGATGCCAATCGTGGTCCAGCCGGTCGTATCCCAGACTCGAATCTGGTGATCCAGATCCCAACTTTTGCCCAGATCCGGCGAGAGCACCACAAAAAAGCCCGGTTGCTCCGACTCGCGCAGCGTATAGATCGCGGCCAAGGTGCCGTCGGGCAATTGGGCGGGCCAGTTGGTTTGGCCGGGCAAATTTGTCGGCTCGGGCATGCGCCAGGATTGACCAGCTTTGTCGGTGATCACGGCGTGAATGGGCAGATTCACCACGCCTTTGTCTGTCTGCGTCATATCCGCAGCCCAGTAGAGCGTGAACAGGCGGTCATCTTGCAAACGAATTGTCTTGCCGTGCCAAAAGCCCTTGCCAATCGACGCGCCATCGGCCATCACCGTCATGTCATTCCAGGTAGCACCCCGATCCGACGAATAGAAGGCCAGCATGACTGGTTTGTACGGACGGTCGTCCGCATAGCCGTGCCATTGATCAAAGGTTGCCAGCCAACGGCCATCGGCGAGTTCCACAATGGTGCTAGCAGGTGTCGCCACTAGACCTTCGGGCAGTTGGATTGGTTGCGGCTTGGTCCAGGTATGGCCTTTGTCGGTCGAGAAGAAGAGCACTGTCTGATTTTCCATCAACCCACCACTGGGGCTGAACATCGATTTGTCGGGCTCGGATCGATCGGTGCGAAAGGCGAAGACAACCAACGTGCCATCCGCCAGTTGTGACAGAAAGCCATCATGATAGGCATAGGGCCGGTCGTC
>DAOTTR010000576.1:0-4794 GCA_034437715.1 Caldilineaceae bacterium | reverse complement strand
TGGGGTGAACGGGGGCGGGCATACTGATTTACTCCTTCGGCTGGGTGGTAGGGATCACGTCGGGCAGAGACAACGTTACCGTGGATAATTCCACTGGTCGATCTACTGATTTGAATATGTCCACTGCTACTGAATCATAAGGTCTTAAATCTGCGGTTGCTTCCTTTTCACAATAGGGACACGCTACCACAAATTGGCGTGCACCCTCGAGATCGAGTGTCAAGGAATACTCCCGCTGGCAATTCCAGCACTTGAACGTAAGTCGCTTCTTCATTGCATCCTCTCCCTACAAGACAAGTAAAGCCGCGCAAAAATTGCCAGCACAAAAAAGCAATGCGGCAGTAATCAGCAGATACCATTTATATCGGGCACTTTTGAAAAAAAACTCTTCCAGCCCCAATACATCGCCCTTGTACGCTGGATCTTGTTTGAGGATTGTCGGATCGACCCGCCAGCGCCGGGGAATCAGGCTTAGCAAAGTTAGCAACAGCGCAACGAACCAGCAACCAAAGGCCCAATAAAGCCAGCTGTTCACCGGTATGGTGGCATCCTCGCCCTGTGCCAGTTTGAGTACGGTGGCATAGAGTCCAGGGATCGCCAGTTCCAGCGCAATCAACTGTTGACCAAGTTTATCCATCAACGCACTTTGTCCCGCACTGCTTTCGGCAAACTTGTCGCGCAGGACCGTTTCACTGCTATTGACAGGCCGAGTCGATATGGGGATTTTGCTCATAATGCGGCTCCTTGTCGGATAAATTTGTCGTTCGATGTGTGATCAAGTGCAATGGATTGCTCTATCATACCGCACGTTTTGCAATATACAAATCTGTACGGCAGCCTTGCCGTATTACCCAAGATTGTTCGCAAATTCTCCGTTGCTAGCGCGCATGACGGTTGCTCGTACCCCAGATTGGCTGCTATACTTCTTGTAGTACCGCGATTATGTGCAAGCAAGTCTAGAAATGAATACTTATGAACGACGTTTTCAAACTTCTTTCCTTTGTCAAGCCGTATTGGAAGCGCTCGCTGCTTGGATGCCACCGATGAGGAGTGTATTGAAGCGGCCGTGCTGGCCGATGCCGACCATTTTATCCGCCAGTTGCCCCAGGGCTACCAAACCCAGCTCTCTGGGCGCGCCAGCAATCTCAGCCAGGGCCAGTGCCAATTGTTGGCGATTGCACGGGCAGTCCTGGCCAATCCGCGTATCTTGATCCTCGACGAAGCCACGAGCAGTGTCGATACCCGCACCGAGGCGCGCATTCAAAAATCGCTCCTGCGGCTGATGGAGGGGCGCACGAGCTTTGTGATCGCCCATCGCCTGAGTACCATCCGCGACGCTGATCAAGTATTGGTGATTAATAACGGGGAAATTGTGGAAAAGGGAACGCACCACCGATTGCTGGACCAACAGGGCTTCTATTACAATTTGTATATGAGCCAGTTCAAAGGGCAAGCGATTTAGGCAGGCGCAAACTCAAGGAGTGCGAAGAGTTGATGGGAAGTCACTTTCCGCAGTCCTTGGATATTGGTGGTCATCCATTTCTTCACTAGCCGACCGAGACACGTCCATCGGTATGGCTAATATCTGGTCCATCCAGGTCTGGCGCGACTGCGTGTTCGCCCCGTTGATTGAGCAAGGCAACCACCCGCCGATTTTCCATCGCAATATTCATGTCGCTAGCACACGCCGCAGCCACCGCTTGTACGGCGGGCGGTAGCGTTGCGACTTCGTCAGCACTCAATTCTTCCAGAATCCGAATTTCACCGCTTTGCTGAATGTAGGCTGCATAGTCAGCCAGCTGTTCGGGCGGTAGCGCTGCAGCGAGCAGTGCCTCATAGCGTTCATAGCCTTCACGCATTTCGGGATCATGGGCTGGTGCCAGCCCAGTCAAAGCGTCCACTAAGGTACTCATGAGTTTCTCCTTCTCTGTCTCTGGGGCCTATCACCCCACGCCACATTTTCGCGGATTTGCATTTCCTCAGATAAACTATCCGAGGGCTACACTCAGTGTACCTAGTTTGGGGGCGATGAAATGTTGGATCGCCCACTTTGCTGTAGATTCGTTGTGCCTAATAAAGCCGTTGGGCATAGCTCTCGCTAATTCCCTGTTCCAGATCTGCTAGCGTGGCGTTGGCGGGCTGTATTTGATCCATGAGCATCTGGGCCAGGGAAGCCACCGGACGGCCTGTGGGCCAGCTTTCTGCATTCCACAATCGCGAACGTTTGATCGCTTTGGCACAGTGCAAAAAGCATTCCTCCACCTGCACCACAATCGCCAGCAACGGCTGTTTGCCATGTGCTGTCAGCCCTTGCAACAAATCTGGATCGCGCACAAGTTGGGCTCGCCCATTGATCCGCAGAAATTCTTCCACACCGGGGATCAGAAACAACATGCCAACTTGGCCGGTCTGGAGAATATTGCGCAGGCTATCGGCGCGCCGGTTGCCAGGGCGTTCGGGCACGATCAGGGTCTGCGCATCGTGGACCAGGACAAATCCCGCGGCATCGCCGCGCGGCGAGACATCGCAACTGCCATTGGCGGCGGTTGACCCCAATAGCATAAACGGTGAGCTGGCAACAAACGCCCGACAATGGGCGTCGAGCGCGGTCAGTTGCTTGCGTATTACCAGTTCACTGGGTTCACCCAAGAAGGCGCGCAGTTCGGCTTCCGTTGTAATTGGCTGCGTAAATTGGTGAGTTGTCATGGGGCAATTTCTCTCTCTCCGCTGATGAGCGCATCTTGTTTAGAAGCTAGTATTCCAGTACAGCACCAGCAAAATAATTCCGAAGATGATGCGATACCAGGCAAAGGGGGTAAAGGAGTTATGCGAAACATAGGCCAGCAATCTGCGGATGACAAAGAGCGCCGCAACGAAAGCCACCACAAAGCCGACCGCAAACAGCGGCAAATCACTGACGCCAATCACATCGCGTGCACCGATTAGCTTAATCAGTGTTGCGCCCACCATGGCTGGAATCGCTAGAAAGAAGGAAAATTCGGTAGCCGCTGTGCGCGATAGACCCAGCACCAATCCGCCCATAATGGTCGCGCCCGAGCGCGAAACACCAGGAAAGAGCATGGCCAAGACCTGAATGAAGCCAACCCCAATCGCTTTCTTGATCGAGATATCGTCCACGTCCATAACGGTTGGTGTTTGCCGCCGCGACTCGATCACCAAGATCGCCACGCCACCCAGCGCCAGCGCCAGCGCTACAGGAATTGGTTTGAAGAGATAGGTTTCGATCCAGTCTTCTGTCGGCAACCCAATCACGACGGCGGGCAATGTCCCCAGAATCAAGTTGATAATTAAGCGGCGCGCTACTTCATCACGATGCCAGTTGAGGGCGACGTTGAGAAATTTGACCCGATAGAGCCAGACAACGGCCAGCACTGCGCCGAGTTGAATAAAGATGATAAAGGCATTCTCTTTTTCGCCAGTAAAGGTAAGCCAGTTTTGCACCAAAATCAGATGACCGGTGGAGGAAACTGGAATAAACTCGGTTGCGCCTTCGACCAGGCCGAGGATGACCGCTTTGATGAGAGATAAAAAGTCCATACGTATCCATTCGAGGATTCAAAAGATTGATTTCTGTAGTGTGCATCAGTATATCACAAAGTTCCTGAACGACCGTGTAGGGCAGGAAAAATAGAATTGTTCGTGTATGCCCGAAATAAACGGGACGATGATTGGTGGAAAGTACCAGATCATCGTCCCATGTGGTGTGCTATTACAGCAATTGTTTACGTCTGCAAAACTACCGGCTCATGCCCACAGGTGTGCATACTTAACGCCCGTGCCCGTGTTGAAGAGCACAACCTGCTCATCCGGCTGGATCCAGCCCTGTTCTAGCAGTGCGACTTGTGCGGCCAGACAGGCGGACCCTTCGGGGGCGGGGAAGATGCCGGTGTGCTTACCCATGACATTCGCATAGTGCAACATGGCATCATCGGTGACGGTGATGGCGGTGCCGCCGCTGGCGCGTAGGGCACGCAGGATCAGAAAATCACCCACGGCTACGGGGACACGCAAGCCATCGGCAATGGTTTTGGCGCCCTGCCACAATTCGGCGTGTTCGTCTTCTTGCTGGAAGGCGCGCACAATTGGCGCACAATTTTCGGCTTGTACCGTCACCATGCGCGGGCGCTTGCTGCCGATCAGCCCCATCTGCTCCATCTCGTCAAAGGCTTTCCACATGCCAACCATGCCTGTGCCGCCGCCGGTGGGGTAGATGATCACATCAGGCAACGTCCAATCCAATTGTTCGGCCAGTTCATAGCCCATGGTTTTCTTGCCTTCAATGCGATACGGCTCTTTGAGCGTGCTGACATCGAACCAGCCATATTTTGCTGCGCCTTCGCGCACCTTGACCCCGCAGTCGTTGATCAAGCCATCGACCAGCGTTACGTGCGCGCCCAGCACCTTACACTCAATCTGAAAGGTGGCGGGCACATCTTTGGGCATAAAGACATAGGCCGGCAAGCCGACGGCCGCGGCATAGGCGCTCATGGCCCCTGCGGCGTTACCCGCACTGGGAATTGCCAACTCTTGTGCGCCCAATTCGTAGGCTCGACTGACGGCCAATGCTAAGCCGCGCGCTTTGAAACTGCCCGTGGGGTTGAGCGATTCATCTTTGATCAGCGTGTTGGCACAGCCAATCGCCGCGCCCAGCCGCTTGGCCTCTACCAGGGGTGTCCATCCCTCCCCCAATTGGATCATGGCGTCGCGGCGCTGGACTGGCAACACTTCCTCGTAACGCCACAGGCTAGCGACGCGGGTTTTGAGCGCATCCTT
>DAOTTR010000575.1:0-20262 GCA_034437715.1 Caldilineaceae bacterium | reverse complement strand
TTCCACTAAATTTTCAACCGGTTTACTTCAGTTCATTTGACTTGGGCAAAGTAGCCAGTTGAAAGCCAACAAATGACCAAATCATCTATAGGCTTATACAACATGCAGTAGTAATCTATCAGGAAAACCTGCATATAGTGTATTTACCAAATCTTGTAAGTCTAACGATATTTTTAAAGAGTGTCAGAAATTCCGATATAGCATCGATTTTCACCGATTAGAAATGCCTTCTATTTGCATTAACTGATAGAAACCCCTTCTATTTGCGCAAAAATATGGTGAAAAGCGTAACGATTACGCCAACGTTAAATTCGTGTTGAATGAATTCAACACCTACGACGGCAAACGTGTTTAAACACGTTTGCTATACCAGGCGCTGAATTCATTCAGCAGCAGGTTTGGTGGCAATCATGCCCTGGCCGCCAGGATGGCGGCGTTCCCAGGGGTGAAAACCGCTGCCTGAATCGTTACTGAAAAGCAAAGGCTAAAGTCTTGACTACCCTTGTCCCACCTGATCGCCCACTAGGGCTAGGAGAACTTCCATGAAAACGTTTCTAACCATCTGGTTTGGTCAATTTATTTCGCAGATCGGGACGGCGCTCACGCGGTTTGCGCTGCTGATCTGGTCTATACACAAACGGGCAATGCAATGGATGTGGCGCTGCTCGGCTTTTTCTCGTTTTTACCTGCCTTTTTGGTCAGCCCGTTGGCGGGGGTCTGGGTAGATCGGCTGGATCGGCGCAAGATGATGTTGCTGGCCGATGCTGGCGCAGGGCTGGTGACCATCGCCCTCTTTGCCTTGTACGCGACGGGCGGGTTGCAGATCTGGCATCTCTATGTGGCCCAAATTTTGGCGGGCATCTTTGAATCCTTCCAAAGCCCAGCCTATGCGGCCAGCACAACTTTACTGGTCTCCAAGGAGCACTATGCCCGCATCAACGGGTTGCGTTCCTTGGCGCAAAATGGCGCGCTGGTGATTGCACCCTTCCTGGCCGGTATGTTACACGCTTGGCTTGGGCTCGGCAGCATCATGTTGATCGACCTAGTACAGTTGGGCGTAGATACCACGGCAGTTAATCAGGCACGTTACTCGTGTACATCATGGTAAAAATAGGGTACCTTATTTAATTTACGCCGGGATCTACTAGCCACCTTTGGTATCGCGCTGATTACCCTACTGATGGTGCGCTTGCCGCAACTCCAGTCGCCAGCAACAGGGGCAACCGCGGCCACAGGCAGCCAATTCTGGGGCGATCTGCGCGAAGGCATTCGTTACACCTGGGCGCGACCGGGGCTGGTTGGGCTGATGCTGGTCTACATGGCCATGAACTTTGCCGTCGCGCTCACCTATCTTTCTACATTGCCGGCCATGCTCCTGGCGCGCAGTGGTGGCAATGAATGGGTGCTGGCGAGCGTGCAAGCGACCGTGGGGGGCGCGGCGGTGTTGGGGTCTGTACTGGTTAGCTTCTGGGGCGGGCCACGTCGCAAAATTCATGGAGTGCTGATCGGTGCGGCGCTCTCGTTTTTCATCGGCGATCTGCTGCTCGCCATTGGGCAAGATCTACCGGGTTGGCTTGCCGGCGCGATTGCTGCAGCCATCCTCATCCCGCTGATCGACAGCAGCAACATGGCGATTCTGCAGGCCAAGGTGGCACCGGAGATGCAAGGCCGTTTCTTTGCGCTCTTTCACATGGCACGCCAATCATTGATTCCTGTTGGGTATCTGGTGGGCGGGCTGTTGGCCGAACGTTGGTTGGAACCGGCGATGATGCCAGGCGGTTCACTGGTGGCAACCTATGGTTGGCTGGTGGGGACGGGGCCAGGCGCGGGCATTGCGCTCATGTTTGCAGGGACTGCGCTTGTCGGCGCGCTGCTCTCCTTGACAGGGTATCTCTTTCCCGCTGTGCGCAATGTTGAAACTGATCTAGCGGATCACACTTACGCGGTTCCCACCCAGGCAGCCGCACAGCCTGCGTAAATCTAACACAGTGTTCCGAAATTATGCGGGAGTAGGCGGCATTCGTAGGTCACGTTTGTAACGTGACAGACTCGTTGCATGCAAACCAGCCCCTTTGTAACCGCACAAGCGTCGCAAGGCTTGGCTCGGGCGCGGTTGTGGGCTTGGCCAGATTGTCACGTACCAAACGTGACCTACAGTAAACCAGCAAAACTTACGTAACGCTCTACTATACTCGTGTCAGAATGAAAACCGGCGTTTGGTGAAACAATGATCAGCGTGCCGGGGACTGACCAGGAAAAGTTCGCAGTACAGAGCTACGCTTGGTCAGTCCCCGGCACGCTATAGCAGAACTCCGGTTTTCAAATTGAACTCAGTATAGCAGACAGTCCAGTGTATGTTCTTGTAGTTTATCAATCAACGAGATCAATCAGCTTATCCATCAAGGAGATCAATCATGCATATTCAAATTGTAACATTCAACCTCAGAGGCATCAGCGAAAACGACTATCGCGCCCTGTGTGAGCAACTGGCCCACACCTTTGCCGCCATGCCCGGCCTCCTTTCCAAAGTCTGGCTGGCCGATGCGGCGACCAATACCTATGGTGGTGTCTACACCTGGGAAAACAAGGCGGCCATGGCACCCTATCTGCAATCGGAGCTGTTCAATGGCAAGGATAATCATCCCACCCTAGCGAATATCGCATCCAGAGACTTTGGCGTTTTCGAAGAACCAACGTACGTAACAGGTAGCAAGTAGCAAATCACACCTGTTACCTGTTACTTGTTTAAGGAGAGAAAAATGTTTACAGATTATGCAACATCGGGTGGTGGCGTTATCCTGGGCACAGAAAAAATAGCGCAACCCAAAGGCAAACAAGCGGTTGTCCATACTGAAGATAGCCCTATCCTTTACCAACGCAACGGCCCCATTGCCCAGATCACACTGAACCGACCGGCAGTGTTGAACGCGATTGACATGAATATGGTCACCATGCTCCAGGCACACCTATACGAAGCCAGCCAGGATCCCACAGTGCGGGTTGTGTTATTGACAGGCCAGGGGCGTGGCTTTTGTGCCGGGGGTGATCTGCGCTTTGCCAGGGCTATGAATCCCGAGCAGCCAAGTGGTTCGTTTCTGGCGCTGACCGCCGTCTTACACCATTGCATCGCCGAAATTCGCACAATGCCCAAACCGGTCATTGCGGCGATCAACGGACCGGCAGCAGGGGCAGGTCTGTTTCTAGCGCTGGCCTGTGATCTGCGCATCATGTCCGACTCGGCCTACTTGAAACAGTCCAATACCTCGTATGGGCTTTCGATCCCGGCTGGCGGCACCTTTCTGCTGCCACGCTTGCTGGGCTTGGGGCTGGCCCTCGAAATCGCCATGCTCGACGAGCCGATCAGCGCGCAACGGGCACTGGCGCTGGGGCTGGTGACAAAGCTAACGTCAGACGAGACATTGATGGAGGACGCCCAGGGATTGGCTACACAGCTTGCCCACCGTGCAGGTGATGCGTTGGGGCGCACCAAGCAATTGATAAACGGCGCGTTTGACCAGACGCTGGAAGAACAGTTGTGTCTGGAGCGGCAAGCTGTCGCCGCCAGTGCCAATACAGCGGAAGGGCGCGAGGGTGTTGCCGCCTTTCTGGAAAAACGCCAGCCGAACTTTATGGCGGCACTCCGCTAATGACAGGTCCGGTCGTGGACCGGACCTAAAATGTAAAATACTTAGCACCCGCAGCACGCAAAATCTCCGTTACGACTTCGCTTAGTGTCGCAGTCTCCGGATAGATTTGAGTGGCCGCTAAGGCCGTAGCGGGTGCCTGGGCCAACAGCGCCGCCGCGCGCGCTTTATAGACCTGCCAAGTGGCCGGATGCTGCTGTACCACCCCAAACACAGCAATGGCCTGGCTGTGCAACTCGGTTGACTCAGCCGCATCACTTTCGCTTTCTTTGACCAACAGCATTGCGTAGTGAAAAAGCGCAATGGACAGATTTGCTAACAAATCCGTTGCAGCCGTAAGTTGCAACGCTTCGACCAGGTAAAGGCGGGCTTGGCCAAGCTTGCCCTGGGCATAGGCGGCCTCGCCCAAACAGTAGAGCATGTGTGAAAGATAGACCGGGCTACCCAGGGCGCGAGCAAGCGCCAATCCTTCTTCGGCCAGTTGCTGTGCCTGGGCATAGTCGCCTTGATCGTTAGCGATGCGCGCCAATCCAGCCAAGCGCCCAGCGATTTGGCCTTCATGCCCTAGCTCGCGACAGACGAAAAGGCTTTGCTGAAAGTAAGTGATCGCATCGGTGAAGCGTTCGTTGCCCAATGCCCAGTAAGACGAGTGCCAAGCCACCCAACGCCATGGCTTGCCCATACTGGTCACCACTATGCTCAAAGGTGTGCAAACTTTCCTGGTAATAGGCTTCGGCGTCACCATATTCACCCAGACAAAAGGTCGCAAAACCGAGCGTATCCAGCGCATAGGCAATGCGATCAGGTCGGCCCAGGGTGCGGCTGATCTGCAGGCTTTGCAGCGCCAGCGTCTTACGCTCTCTGTATTCACCAAAAGTCGCGTGAATGAGATTGGCAAGCTTTTCCAACGCGCTGGCCGTGCGATCCATATCACCCAACATTTGGCTGATGGTCAGGCTTTGCAGCAACTGCTGCTTGGCTTGTGCCTTCTCGCCCTGCCACATCGCCAGACGCCCTAGAAAATTAAGAATCAAAGCGCGCTCATGTTGTACATCAAGCTGCTCGGCCAACAGCAGCGCAGCTTGCAAATAGGCCCCGGCAATATGATACTCGCAGAGCAGATAGCTGAGTGCGCCACAGCGGGCCAGGAGCGAGAGTTCCACCACTTGTGCCAGCTCATCCCGCTGTTGTTGCGCAGCCTGCCATTGGGTCAGGGCGGCAACAAAAAACTCTTTGCCTTCCAGGTAACGACTTTGAATTTGATAGAAACTGTAAAGTGGATCAAGCGTTTTGCGCAGCAGTGCGCTGTTGCCAGCGCCAATGGCCCACGCTAGTGCAGCCCGGATATTATCGAGTTCCGTGCTCATGGCCTGTACCGCTTGTTGCTGTTCCTTGCCCAGCAAGCGCGGTGCCTGTTGCTGGAGAAAAGCCAAGTAATAGGCGCTGTGGCGGGCTTGGGTCGTGGCGGCTGCCAGCCCCAGCGTGACAAGCTTTTCTGTCACAAATTGCCGTAGCAGTGTATGCATCTGATAGCGGTGCTGGGCAAAGGAATCCAGCGTCATACGCACCAATGCTTTCTCAGTCAGGGTCGCCACGGTGAGGAGCGAAGCACCGGCCACCTCGGCACCCGCGGCCTGGGTAAAGCCACTCTGAAAAACCGCAAGGCGCATCAACATCTGCTGTGCCTCGTCCGCCAGCAATTGCCAGGACTGTTCCATTACGGCGCGCATACTGCGATGACGGCTGGGGATATTTTGGTGGCGCGTGGTCAAAATGTCTAGATTCTGGGCGATCTCTTCGGCAATCTGCCGACAAGGCAGCACCTTTAACCAGGCCGCGGCCAGTTCAAGCGCCAACGGCACCCCATCCACCAGACGACAGATCTGCGCCACCGCTTCATGCTCAGCAGCAGGATCAAAATCGGGTCGGGCGCGGCGCGCATGAAGTGCAAAAAGCTGTACCGCATCGGCAATGGCGTCTGCTGCGGTTGGGGCCGAGCGTAAAGCAGACGACCGTCGCCCCCCAGCGGCAGCCCCATGTCACCCAGGGGATGAAACCACTCTTCCTGCAAGTTGAGTGCCTCGCGCGAAGTTACCAACAAGGTGAGCTTGGGTGCGGCCACCAGCAGAGCCGAGAGCAGTTCGGCCATGGATTCGTTCTCATCCAGCAACTGTTCAAAGTTATCCAGGATCAACAACATCTGCTTTTCATTCAAAAAACGCATCAACTGTTCGGGCAATGGCACTGCATTATAAAAGCGAAAACCAATGGCATTGGCCATCGCGGCAATCACACCACTGACGCGCTGCACGGCCTGCAACTCCACCAGAAAAATCCCGTCGGGAAAGTGCAACGTGGTATCAGAGGGCTGGAATGCGGCCAGTGGCTCACCGCTGGCAAGCCGTGTGGCCGCTTCGATGGCCAGCCGTGTGGCCGCTTCGATGGCCAGCCTTGTCTTGCCAATGCCGCCAGGGCCAATCAAGGTGAGCAGGTGGCACGCTGGATCCGCTAACCGCCGGAGCAGATCGGCCAACTCCTGTTCGCGACCAATAAAAGGCGTAACTGGCTGGGGCAGATTGTGGAGCGGTGCGGATGTGACGGGCAAATCAACTCGCACAGCAGGGGCGACAGCAGGAGAGGCGGGCATCGCCACTTCTCGTTTTGGGCGTATATCCAGCACAGGAAAACGCCGTGTGCGAATCGCCTCAAAGAGAGCAGTCGTTTCCGCAGCGGGCGGCGCGTCAAATTCTTGCTGTAGAAGCTCTACACATTCGTCGTATTGACGCACAGCCGCGGCGTGCTCTCCCGCTTGGGCATGGAGCGTCATCAAGCGGCGATGAACCGCTTCATCCAACCGATCCAACTGTGACCAGCGGCGCGCATAATGAATGGCTTGCGCGTAGTTATGCTGCGTTTCGTGGGCCGCAACGATCTGTGTCAGCAGGAGACTGTACTGTTTACGCAGCGCCTCGCGCTGGAAGAATTGCCAGTCATCAAAGGCTGGAGCGTCGGGCAAGGTGAAGCCGGCCAGAAAGTCGTCGGTATAGAGATCAGACGTCGTCGCCAGTGCAGCCAGCGTCGATGGCGCGACCGGCGTTTCAGCCGACGAGGGCAACTGTTGCGCAAGTTGCTTTTGGAAGGCCGCTACGTCCGTCCATAGGGCAGCCTCCGGCGCGATCAACACTTTTTCTTCTTGAACCGCGATCAACGGCGCAGCCATCCCTGTCGCTAATTGCTGGGAGAGATCATAGAGGGTGCGGCGCAAATTCGCACGCCCAATGCGTTGCTCCTTGTTTGGCCAGAGCAGTGTCGCCAGCGCATCTCGATTGTGGGGCTGGCGGTTGACCGCCAGATAGGTCAAAAGCGCCATTGCCTTGCGCAGATTGATGGCAATATTCCTGCCATTCGCTTCCAGGCGCGGCGGGCCAAAAAGATAGAAAGTGCAGGTGGTCGTCATGCCTCCTATTCTACTTAATTTTTCAAGAATCTCAACTTCATTAAGCCGTGATCGAGCTAGTCACCACACCTATATCCCATACGCGCCAGCAGTTATTCGTCCGCTGGTTGTAGTTGATGGTAATAGACCAACGTATGATCGGGCAATAATTCGGGATGCAAAATCTTGATCAGATCGGCCAGCACAACATCGGGATTGGCGAGGCCGCTCTCCCAATAATCATTGCCGCCATTTTCGTTAAGGCGAGCGGTGTTGTTATAAATATGACCAGCCTGGTAGGCCGCAAAGTCGGCCAGACGGGCATCGGCAGCCACGGTATCGTCCAAGGTGGCCCACGAACTGGTGTTGAACCAGAATTGTCCAGCCAGCGCTTGGTCATAGACCGCTTCAAAGCTCAACGGCACCGTGCCCGTCGAGTCCGTCTCTGCCCACAGATGACGCGCGCCAGCATCGGCAAGGAAACGGGCAAAGTAACTGTTGCCGCCGGTCATATACCACGTATCACCGCGCGGGATGCCGGTAAAGGCGGTGGGCTTATCCACCACATTGCGCGCGATCTCGGCCATAGCGTTGTAACGAGTGGCGATCTCGGCAAAGGCGGCATTGCCGCGCGCCTCCTCGTTGAAGAAGAGCGCCATGTATTTGAGCCACTCGACGCGCCCCAGGGGTGTCGTCTCCATATATTCAGCATTAATCGCCACCGGCAGGCCCGCCTCGATCAATTTCGGATGGGCGTCCTGTTCTGGGTTGCCCAAGCCAAAGGGCATAATCAGATCGGGGTCGGCCTCGATCACCACTTCAATGTTGACTTGGGGACCGCTGCCCACCGCGGCTAGTTTGCCGGCATCGATCAAAGCGCGCACGGCTGGCGTGTTGACAGTATCAAAGTCTGTGTGACCGATGAGACTATCCACGCGGTTGAGCTTGACCAGATGGGGCAGTTGCGTGCTGGACATGGTAATGATGGTACGAATGGGCACTTCGAATACCTGGGCATTAGGATAATCTGTGGGCGGCGGCGTGCCACATTGGACTAGCACATATTGAAAAGTCTCGGTTGCGGCGTTCCAGGGTGTGAGCAGCGTCACGACTTTATAATTATTGTGGTATTCCACTGTCCACGCACTAGCGTATGCCAACGTTGCCTTGTGGGGAAAGTAATCGATGGTGGGATCATAATTTTCCACACAGCCAACCGTCAGATTTTCGGACAAGGCACTAGATTCCCCAGATGGATCAGGCGCAACCGATACAACGGGTGAGGGCGCTGGCGTGATGGGCAGGCAACCAACCAACAGCGCGAGCAGCAAGCTAAGCAAAATCGATTTCATCTTCATAGAATAAAATTCCCTTACAAATGAGCTAATAATTGTTGATTTTCATAGGGCTGATGGGTGGCAATGCGTACGTAGGCGGACAAGCCAAAAGAAGCACAGTCACGCACAATCAACCCATGTGGCAAGAGGCGTTGCCGAAAGGCCGCGCCATCGCCAACATCGACGAGCATATAATGGGTCTGCGCGGGTACAGGCCGCAGTCCGCGGTTGAGCAAGCCAGCAACCAACTCGTGCTTGGCCGCGCGCAGGCGTGCCAGGCTTTGGCGCAGATGCGCTTGATCGTGGAGAGCCGCTATCCCCGCGGCTTGGGCCAACGCATTGACACTCCAGGGAATGCGCACTTGCGCCACACCCGCAACGAGCGCGGGTGGCCCCAATACATAACCCAGGCGCAGACCAGCGAGGGCGTAATCCTTGGTCATCGAGCGCAGAATCAAGACATTCGGCAATCCCAATGCATACGCCGAAGGCATGGTTGGCACAAAGGCCAAATATGCCTCATCTACCACAAAGAGCGTTTGGGGATGGGCCACCGCCCACGCGCCGATTGTCGCTGGGGGAATGACCACACCCGTAGGATTGTTGGGGTTACATAGAAAAACAACGCGCGGCTGCACGCGGGTCATTTGTGCCCCAATCGCGACCGCATCGACAGCAAAATTGTCCGCAGCGTTGGCCTGCCACAGGGTAACGCGCGCGCCCATCAGTTGTGCCACACGTGCATATTCGCCAAAGGTCGGCCCAAGAATCAATACATCGTTGCTGGCGCGCAGAAAGGCAAAGGCGATCAACCAGAGCAATTCAGCCGTCCCATTACCCACCACGATCTCCGCCGGGGTTGCGCCTAGATGTTCGGCCAGTGCAGCGCGCAGCAGCAGACAGTCGCGATCAGGATAGTGCGCGGGATCAGCAGTTGCCAACGCAGCGCGCAGCGCGGGCGATGGGCCAAAGGGATTGCTATTCTCGCTGAAATCGAGCACGTTGGTGGCGCGCAACGCATTCTGGGCCAATTCAGCATAGTCCAATGCGCCATGCACTGCCGGGGGAATCGCCAAGATTTCAGCGCGGGGCAGAGGGCGGTTGTGTTTGTGATCAGACAAGTGTGGCTTCTCTTTACTTTCTTTACACTAGATTTGATGATTCCTAAACGGGTAGGAGGCAGCCCAGATCGGATTAGGCTGCCAAATTTGATAGAGCAAGATTTGCGCGTGGTTGGCGCTACACCTTCGGCTGCATGTGTGCCTCCTGATTTAGCGTGATTTCACATACGCAGTGAGCGGGGCGCAACAATGCTCTGCCACACGTCAATGCCTTGTATACTTCTGTATTATGCGTTCTGCCAGACTAACAAAGCAACAGGCACCGGTTGTTCATAGCGCCAGCCATCCTGTGCCTGGATCATCTGTGGCAACAGGACGTTGGTGAATTGGTCCAGCGCTGCTGCGGTGGCCTGTTGCGGCGCGAGTTTGCGTGCAATCTGTTGGGGGCTTTCGCCCACCAGTTGGTGGCGATCATAGACAATTTGGATCTCGGCATGGACGCCTGCTTGCCAGAGAATGCCGTAATAGTAGATATGCATGGGCGTGTCTAGCTGATCGGCCTGGGGCCAGATGATGTGCAACAGTGGATCGTGACGAGTCGAATGGCCGGCCCCCGCCACAATGATCAAGGTGCGCCGGGTGGCGGCGATCAATTTTTGCATACCCGCCAGCATGTCGGGCAAGCGATAGAGCGACCACGCCGCCAGCACCACGTCGTGCGACTCGACAGTAGCCGTCTCCCACGCGGCTTCGCGCAAATGAATGTTGTCGATGCCTTGTTTTTGGATTTTTTGTTGCAGAATGTCAAGCATAGGCCCCGCATGATCGAGAGCCGTCACCTGTTTGACGGAACGCGCCAGGGGCAAGGCAAAACGACCTGCGCCTGCGCCCACATCCAACAATGTATCGTTGGGGCGCACCATCTGTTCAATGGCGGCCAAGGTGCCTTCATAGTAGCCGGGTGACAGTGAATGCGCATCATAGCCAGCGGCGTGGCTTTGCCAGTAGGCAAGATCAACCGCCGCCGCGCCACGGTGGCTGGGATCTTGCGCCGTGCAGTCGTGCCACGCCTGATTAAAATCAATGGGATTGGGATACCTTATCATTGTATTTTATGTATGCTTCCTTGTTTATTTGGCGCTCACTGGTATAGCGCGGATCAAGCCCATCGCGGATGGCGTCGCCCAGCAGGTTGAAGCCCAAAACGGCCAGCAAAATCGCTAGGGCAGGATAGACGAGTAGATAGGATTCGGTTTGCAGAAATGGGCGCGCATCATTCAGCATCGCCCCCCATTCGGGATAGGGTGGTTGTACCCCTAGCCCCAGAAAATTCAACCCGGCAATGCTCAGAATCACCGCGCCAAAGTCGAGTGACGCAAAGACAATCACTGGCCCAAGCACGTTGGGCAGAATATGGTTTTGCAGAATACGCCAGTCATGCGTGCCACAACTGCGGGTCGCCTCAATGTAGGGCTGGATGCGCACCGACAACACAATGCTGCGGACTAGGCGGGCATAGCCCGCCCACCAGACCAAGCTCAACGCCAGTGTGACATTGACAAGGCCAGGCCCCAGTGTACCCGCCACGGCAACCGCCAAGAGCAAGGTGGGAAAGGCCAAGAAGATATCCGCCAGGCGCATCAGCACATTATCGACCCAGCCGCCACAATAGCCAGCCAGCAGGCCAACAACCAGTGACACCAATAACACGATCAGCAATACAAAGAGCGCCGCACCCAACGTGTTGCGCGCCCCAAAGAGCAGACGGCTCCAGATATCACGCCCCAGGTGATCGGCACCCAGCCAATATTCCTGGTTGGGCGGGCTGAACGCATGCAGCAGTTGTTGATGCCGGGGATCGTGCAGGGCCAGCCAATCGGCGCAAACGGCCAATCCCAACACGAGTAGTACAAGTGCAAATCCTAGCAGCGCGCCAGGATCGCGCAAGAATGTACGCCACACGGCGCGTTGTGATACCATCGTTAGCGCTCCACGCGTGGATCGAGCCACAGACAACATAGATCAGCCATAAAATTGATGCCGACAACCATCACAGTCATATAGAGTGTTACCCCTTGAATTACCGGATAATCGCGTACGGCAATCGCATCCACCACATATTTGCCAATGCCATACCAACTAAAAATCGTCTCCACAATCACCGCGCCACTGAGCAAGCCACCCATGCTCAACGCAATGGCAGTGACAATGGGCAACCAGGTATTTTTCAGCGCATGCACCCAGAGAACATGCCCCACCGGCAACCCTTTCATGTGCGCGGTACGGATATAGTCTTGGCCCAATACTTCCAGCAAACCAGCACGCGTCAAACGCATGAGCCGAGGCGCAATACTAGCCGACAACGCAATCGCGGGCAGTACCAAGTGGCGCGGGGTGCCATAGCCAAAGGATGGCAACCACCCCAACACCACCGCAAACAGATAGATCAGCAGCAGCGACAGCAAATAGCTGGGAATCGTTGCACCAATCAGCGCCAACAGCCGACAAAGGGCATCCAGCCAAGTCCCTTGTCGCACCGCGGCCAAGATGCCCAATGGCAGGCCCACCCCCATCGCGATCAGCAGGCTGACCAGCGCCAATACGATGGTTGCTGGCATACGAGCACCGATCTCGGCCAGAATGGATTGCCCAGTGCGATAGGAGATGCCCAGATCGCCGCGCAATAGGCGCATCAGCCACCGCACATACCGTTGGGGCGCCGGGGCATCCAAGCCCAGTTGCGTGCGGAAGGCGCTTACTTCGGCGGCAGTTGGCGTATCGCCCCCTTTTTGGAGCTGCAACAACATCTGGGCTGGATCCCCCGGCGCAATGGTGGCAAGGCTAAAGGCAATCAGCGAAATGCCCAGCAGCACGCCAAGCATTGCCAATAGCCGTTGAAAAATATAGCGGATCACTGTTTACCAAGCTTATTGTTGACAAAGTATAAGAAGAAAGGATGTGCCTCATCGAAATTGGTCACTGCCTTGCTGACGCCATAGGAGTAAAACGGATAGACCAGCGGCACAATGGCTACATCATCCAGCAGGGTTTGCGAAATCTGGCAGGCCAGGACGCGGCGGTCGGCCATCTGCGGGGTATCGCGCAAGATCTCAATCTGTGCTTGGACGGCGGCGTTGACATAGTGACCGCGGTTGGCCGCCCCATTTTCGGTATAGAAATTGGCGAGGGGGCCGTAGGGATCGCCAGTCGTTGCCATATTGTTAAAATACATAGCAGTATCCCAATCTTGTTGGGCCAACGTATCATTGATGGCCTCGACGCTACGAATTTCCATGGCAATCCCAATCGCTTGAAAATTGGCCTGGATGATCTGCGCCATTGGCGTGAGCGGGGCTTGTTGTGGATAGGTGAGGGTGATCATGGTCAGGGGTTGGCCCTCTTTCTCGACAATGCCATCGCCATCACTGTCAGCATAGCCCAATTCAGCCAGCAATTGTTTGGCCCGTTCCAGATCGGTAGGAATTGGCTGTAGTGCATCACAAGCCAAAACAGCCGGCGAGATCGGACCCACACCGGGCAAGCCTTGATCGCGCAAAACTGCTTTGACCAGGGTCGTGCGATCCGGGACAGCATAAGCCAATGCTTGGCGCATTTGATGTGTCTGCCAAGTTGGTTTCTGCTGATTGATATACATAAACCCGGTGGCCACGGGCAAAGCGGTGACAACCGCCAGGGTTGGATCTTGTTGTGCCAAGGCCACACTTTCTGGACGAATATTCAGGGCAATATCCACTTGTCCCGCTTGCAGCGCCAACATGCGTGCATCCGCCTCGGCCAATGCGGTAAGCACTACACGCTCAACCGACGCGGGCCCGTCCCAATAGCCATCATAGCGGCGCAAGGTGGCCGACTGTTCTGCGGTCAATGATTCGATGGCAAAGGGGCCCGTCATTATGGGCTTCTGGGCAAACGCCTCTTCGCCCAGGGCGAAGGCGGCGGCCACATTGACAATCACCGTGGAAGGATCGGTCAACACGCCTGGCATGCGCAGATTCGGCTGGTTGGTCGTAATGCGCAGCGTTTGCGCATCCATTACTGTAATCTCCTGTGCATCGAGCAAAAGCTGTGCCGTCGCATTCTTGGCAATCGCCCGTTCCAAAGAGGCTTTCACTGCGTCAGCATCTACCGGCGCGCCATCATGAAAGGTGAGGGCAGGACGCAGGACAAGCTGCCATTGGGTTGCATTCAGCGCAGTCAGCTCTTGTGCCAGCCATGGCACGGGCTAAAAATTCGTATCCAGTTGTAATAGCGTTTCACCGACACCGTACTCGATTGCCATAAAACCGCCGCCCTGCACCGGATCCAGCACGCGTAGAAAATCGACAGCCAAGCGCAGTACGTTATCCTCACCGCCACTGGCGGGTTGACTTGCTGGGGATGTAGTTTCAGTACTATTCGGCGCGGAGGGGACACAGGCCGTTACAACAAAGAGCGCCAGACACAACCCTAACAGCCACGGATAGTTGATTGATTTCATGAATAGATTGACTCCTTTGTAGTTAGACCAATAACAATGTTACGGCGCAAAGATTGCGCATCAGAGCCAAGGGGCTTGCCAGACCGAATGATTAGACAAGCCCTCTAGCCAATATAGCTATTTATTACTTGCTGATCGTATTGTTCAGGAAATATAAGAAGTAGGGATGGGCCTCGGTAAAGCCCGCAACCTGCGTAGAGACACCATAGGGATAGAAAGGATAGAAAAGCGGCACGATCGCCGTATCGTCGAGCAAAGCCTGGGAGATTTCACACGCCTTGGCCCGCCGCTGATCAAGCGCTGGAATATCGCGCAACTCTGCGATCTGCGCTTCGACGGCGGCATTCAAATAGCCACCACGGTTGGCCGCGCCATCCTTGGTATAGAAGTTGGCAAGTGGCCCATAGGGGTCACCGGTTGCGGCCATATTGTTGAAGTACATCCCAATGTCCCAATCCGCTTCTTTCAGGGTGGCATCAATATTTTCAACGCTGCGAATCTCCATGCCAATGCCAATTTCTTGCAAGTTGGCTTGGATGATCTCCGACGTGGGCGTTAAAGAAGCGCGCTGCGGATAGCTAATGGCAATCAGCGCGAGCGGCTGACCGTCTTTCTCGACAACGCCATCGCCATCACTGTCCACATAGCCGGCTTCAGCCAGCAATTGTTTAGCTTTTTCTAGGTCGGGTGGCGTCGCCTGCAAATTATCACAGGCCAAGATCGTGGGTGGGATGGGGCCAAGGCCAGGGATCCCTTGATCGCGTAACACCGTTTTTACCAGTGCATTGCGATCCGGGGTCGCATAGGCCAACACTTGACGTAGCTTCGGGTCTTGCCAGATAGGTTTGTGTTGATTGATATACATAAAAATGGTGGCAACCGGACTGGCCAACACCACATTTAAGTTCGGATCGGCTTCGGCGACGGTCACGCTTTCGGGTCGAATATCGGCAGCAATATCGGCCTCACCCGATTGCAATGCCAACATGCGCGCATCGGCATCGGCCAGCACAACAATTTCGATGGCGTCTAGCTTGGCCGCGCCACCCCAATATCGGTCATAGCGGCGCAATTTCACCGACTGGCCAATCACGGTTTCCACCACAGCAAAAGGGCCGGTCATGATTGGTTTCAAGCCAAATTGCTCATCGCCTTGGGCCAGTGCAGCCGCAGCATTGAGGATCACCGTAGTTGGTTCCGTCAGCACGCCCGGCATACGCAAGTTGGGCGTGTTGGTGGTAATGATCAAAGTGAGATCATCAACCACGGTAATTGCTTGGGCATCGAGCAATTGTTTAGCCGTGGCATTGTTTTCAACAGCGCGTTCCAGTGATGCTTTCACGGCAGTGGCATCCATCGGCGCGCCGTCATGGAAGGTAACACCTGCACGCAGTTTGATCTCCCACTGGGTTTCATCGAGCGGGGTCAATTGCTCGGCCAGCCAAGGCACCGGTTGAAAGGTAGCGTCTAAGCGCAGCAGTGTCTCGCCAAAGCCCCATTGCACTGTGTAAAAGCTGCCACCCTGAATCGGGTCCATGGGGGTACTCAGAAATGGGGTGGCAATCCGCAACGTATTTGTCGCTGCACTCGGCTCGACTTGGGCATCAGTTGGCATAATTTGTGTATCAGTTAGCGTGGTGGCTGGTGGCGCGCAAGCCGCAATCAACAACGCGAAGACCAGTAGCCACTTATAATTTTTCAATTGCATGGTATAAATTCTCCTCCGATAGGGATGTAATAAGGTTGCTAAATCGATTGGGACGAACTAGGCAGCACAAAACGAAAGATGTACGCCTGTTCATATTCATATTGCATACCATCTGCCACATTCTGAAAAAAGCGTTCGGGTAGGTTGAGCGGAATGTAATCGGTGGGCAGCATGCGTTGAATCCCAACGCTAAAGCCCGCTTCCAGAAAGGCTTGGGCTAGTTCATCCAGCGTGTGGAGTTGCATGGGCACTGCCCCATATTGATCGATGCGCTGCTTCATCGCAGGCAGGCTGGGGTTTTCGGCGTAGTCGGTATAGGTGGCGTAATAGACACCGCCCGGCTTCAGGGCATGGCGCATCTGGGCAGCATGATCGGCCAAGTCTTGGATCAGGTAGATCACGGCGCTGCTAATCGCAAGGTCAAATTGGGCAGGATAGGCTGCCAGACTATTGGTCACGACATAGGTCAAGGGCAAGTCACCTTTACGCTGATTGGCAATCTCTACGGATTGGCGCGCCAGATCCACACCGACACCCTGAGCAAACGGGCGCTGCCCATAGAGAAAGCGCAGAAAACCACCTTGGTTACAACCAAAGTCCAGAATGGTTTGGCCATGCAAGTCGGTCTCTAAGATTGCGTTAAGCACCTTATACCAAAGGCGATCATGTCCGGCTTCCATGCGCTGTTCGCCCTCTGCCCGATCTGTCCACCAAACATCGTACAATTCATTTTTGTTCATCCAAGCTTCCTTTCACTTAGTTGTGCTTTGACACAGTTCTGTTGCACTGCGCGGTAGAGCAGCCTTCAGGTCAATAAAAAAGGCCGCACCCCTGGAATAGGAGGCGGCCAACAAAAAACCCGCCATACGGCGGGCATGAGCACAAAACAATACCTTTGTTTTGCGTCCGGCCCCCTCTCTCCACGAAGGTGGTATACGAACACCGATTTGTTGCTTTTTGAACAAGCAAAAAGATTTGTTGCTTTTTGAACAAGCAGCTATCGGTATGGTGAAGGCGGGTAATCGGACTTGCTAATAATCAAGGGTCAATGGCTAATTTATAATGGTTAACCGAAGAGATACGCACCTGGGCGACTCTTCATTAACCATTAGTCGTTAGCAATTGATTATTGGTTATTACTTACCGTTGCGGGACAGTGCCGGACTGGTTCTTGGCGAGCAAGAACTTCACCGAGCTTCCCCCATTATGCGCCGCGCTTCCGAGCGTCTGGCGCACCTTCACGTTACATATAAAGTTATATGAGCTAATTTAGCAGAGTCCCTTTCAATGCGCAAATTTCATTTCAATTGAAAGCGTCAACCATGGAAACACATGTAACCACACAACACATGTAACCACACAACATACGAATTGCGAGTACTATGCGCAGGTACCAGACAAAGATTGCACAAACCATACGCAAACATTATCCAATTTTGAAGAAAATACTATTTTTGCAAAATTGGACCAATCCAAAAGGAAAAGTCATCCGTCAGATAAGCTAGTTGACTTGTGCAAAACATGTACATTGATTCAACAAACCATACACACAGTGATTTGAAGGGAAATGAAACATGAAACGATTGATATTGTTATCCGGTATGATCGGTCTGCTCGCGATGACGGCTTGTATGTCCGTTCAATCGCCAGCCGCCGATACAAGCGCAATGGCAACGGCTGAACCCGTGGCAACGGCAGCCGCAACCGAAGAAGCAGCCATGGAAGAGCCCGGCACGATTGTTGACGTGGCCGTCGCCAACCCCGATTTCTCCACGCTGGTCACGGCTGTAACAGCCGCCGGTTTGGTCGATGTGTTGGCTGATCCTGATGCCCAATGGACAGTCTTTGCCCCCACCAACGAAGCCTTTGCCGCTCTGCCTGAAGGTGTACTAGACATGGTCTTGGCTGACCAGGAATTGCTCACCCGCATTCTGACCTATCATGTGGTCGAAGGCGTTGTGACCTCGGACATGGTCACCACTATGATGGCCCCCACCATGGAAATGGGCTCGGTCGGTGGCGACTTGCTCGGCGGTGAACTAGACATACAGGTTGTCGATGGCAAGGTTACAGTGAACGGTGCCAATGTGATTGCGGTCGATGTGATGGCCAGCAACGGCGTGATTCATGTTATCGATGCCGTCCTGTTGCCGGCTGATGTCGCGGCCATGGTGGCTGGCGAACCTATGGAACCCGTCGCAACCGAAGCGGCCATGGAAGAGCCCGGCACAATTGTTGACGTGGCGGCTGCCAATCCCGATTTCTCTACGCTGGTCACGGCTGTGACCGAAGCTGGGTTGGTTGATGTGTTGGCCGATCCCGCTGCCCAATGGACAGTCTTTGCCCCCACCAACGAAGCCTTTGCCGCCCTGCCCGAAGGTGTACTAGACATGGTCTTGGCTGACAAGGAATTGCTCACCCGCATTCTGACCTACCATGTGGTCGAAGGCGTTGTGACCTCGGACATGGTCACCACCATGATGGCACCTACTATGGAAATGGGTGCAGTCGGTGGCGACTTGCTCGGCGGTGAACTGGACATACAGGTTGTCGATGGCAAGGTTACAGTGAACGGTGCCAATGTGATTGCAGTCGATGTGATGGCCAGCAACGGCGTGATTCATGTTATCGACGCTGTCCTGCTGCCCGCCGACATTGCCGCAGCGATTGGTCAATAACGGCTAACCTAGCCTAATTTTTATCAATCCCCGGTGGTAGCGCTTGCTACACCACAATGACAAGCTAGGGAGCGAGTTCGTGGAACTTGCTCCCTAGCTTGTTTTTAGGGTTCAGTTTGTAAACCGGCCAAGCTGCGCATATTGAAACGCATCAAAGCCAGATAAGTATTTGCTTCGGCGGTAAAGGCATCGGTGAGCAAGATGCCCACGGCTATACCATGATCAGCCGCCAACTGTTCAAGCAGATCGGCATTGAATTGTGGCTCGCGAAAGACAATCGGAATGCCACTAGTGGCGATCAGGTCACTCAGTGCTGCCAGTTCAGCCGCTGCCGGTGAACCGGAGGCTGGACTCTTCAACACATAACCCAATACTTCAAAGCCAAACCGCGCAGCAAAATAGGTATACGCATCGTGATGTACAATGAGCTTGCGCCGTGCGAGCGGAATGCGGGCAATAGCGGCTTCCAGTTCCCGATCCAACGCCTGTAACTCGGCCAGATAGCGCGCCGCATTGGCTTGATAGGTTGCGGCGTTGGCGGGGTCCAGTTCGCTCAGCTTGGCAACAATCGGCGGCAACATCGCCATTACCTTTTGCGGATCCAGCCAAACGTGGGGATCGCCATCGCGCAGATCATGGACATGATCGCCATGATCGATCACCAGATCGGTCTTGATCAGCTCAATGGCTTCCCCAATCACCAGCGTAGGAATTTCCGCTTCGCGCACAGCCCGTCGCCAAAAGCCGGATTCGACAAAGCGTTCAAAGTGCGCACCAATCAGGATCAGCAGATCGCTCTCGCTCATGCGCACCACATCTTGCGGCAGGGTCTGATAGGTGTGTGGGTCGCCACCCATTGGAATCACCGACCAAACATCCACCCCATCGCCAGCCACGTTCTGCACAATATCGGCCAGGATGGGAAAGCTGGTAGCCACCTGCAACTTTGCAATCGGCACGCCTGTCGGTGCCGCATCGGCAGGCGGTGGCGGAGCAAGGCAGGCTGTCAAACCAAGCAGGAGTAAGCCAAGCCAACCAAGCCGCAGCCAGTATATTCGTTGCATCCTTTGCCAGCCAGCCAGCATCGCAATCATTGAGAGAAATCCTCAGTACTCAACTCCATATTGATTTGCGTGGCGGCCAGCGCGCCTTGCATCGCCGCAAAGACCACCGCGCGTGCCATGGATGTCGTATCGCCGGCGGCATAGACCCCGGCGACCGTAGTCTGCATGGTTGCATTCACCTGCACAAAGCCTGCCTCTGTCAATGTGCAGCCCAACCGCTCGGCCAGATCGGTATGCTGCGTCAGCTTAGGCATGACAAGGAGGGCGTGGCGGGCAAGGTTGGTGCCATCGGTAAAGACAAGCGACGTCAGTTGGTTGCCCACACCCTCCAGCCCCACGATTGGCGTCTCGATCACGGGGATGTTGTGGGCGGCAAGCTGTTGCCGTTCGACATCCGTAAAGGTCGCGGCTGCGCCGGTGCAGATCACCAAATCGGCGGTCAAGTTGCGGACAAGTTTGGCCAGGTGCAGCGCATGAGCCCCATTGTTATAGATGGCCAGTGGTTGATCGCGCACCTCCCAGCCGTCACAGTAGGGGCAGTGAAAGACAGATCGCCCCCAAAATTGTTCAATGTTGGCAAGTGGCGGCAACGTATCGCGCAAGCCCATTGTCAACAGCACTTTGCGCGTGGCGAGCGTCGTGCCATCTGGCAGTTTGACCAAAAAATGATCAGGTTGAGATAGAATTTCTGTTGCTTTATGCAGTTGGAAGCGAACAGTTGCAGTTGTTCGCGCCCGATTTTCAGCAATTCGTCCGGGGCAATGCCATCACGCGTAAAAAAGCCATGCGAAGCATGTGAAAAGCGATTGGCGGGTTTGCCTTCATCCAAAACCACC
>DAOTTR010000574.1:0-8834 GCA_034437715.1 Caldilineaceae bacterium | reverse complement strand
CATTAAGTTAAGGATACTGTGTGGACTGTCACCCCTGCGAAGGCAGGGGTCCATCCCTCTAGAGCCTGGATTCCTGCCTTCGCAGGAATGACCACTCGGCGCTTAACTTAATGGCAGTGTCCCCAACCCGTGGCGCGCGAACGATTGGTGGGGATACTTTGGGCCGATAAGTCTGAAGATGCTGCCCGCTATCGGCTGCGCCACGCGCTATGGGATCTGCGGAAGTTGGTGGGTAAGGAATATCTACAGGCAAACGATACCGCTTGCTGGATCGATAACGAAGGTTTATGGATCGATGTGATTGAGTTCCAGCGTGGCTGTATTACGTTGGGGCTAGTAGATCCCGGCGTAAATAAGGTACCCTATTTTTACCATGATGCACACGAGTAACGTGCCTTATTAACGGCCGTGGTATCTACGCCCAACTGTACTAGATAAACGCTACGCCGAGCCGACACCCCAAGATGCCCCGCAACTGCAACAACTGGCTGATCTCTATGGCGGTGACTTCTTCGACCGCGTGATTGTGCGCGAGGCACCGCTCTTCGAGGAATGGTGCCTCGCTGTCCGTGAACGCTTTCAATTGCTCTATGGCGAAATCCTGTGGCGGCTGGCCGGTGCCTACCAAGCTGCTGGCGATGAATCAAGCTGTATCCAAACGTTGAACCGCCTGATTGAAGCAGATTCGCTGCGCGAGCGCAGCTATCGCGCCCTGATGCAGGCGCACCTACGCCAGGGCGATCGCGCGGCCGCGCTACGCATTTACCAACAGTGTAAACTGCGCTTACAGAGCGAACTAGGCGTGCCCCCTTCGCCAGAGACCGAGCAGTTACGCCAACGAATTCTTGCGCGCACTGGGGCCACGGCGGCACCAATCTCCCCACGCACGACCCTCGAATCTGCCGTGCAGGCGCTGAAGGCTGGGCGCTATGAAGAGGCGATCAAGGCTTGTGCGGCGGCAGAAGCAGGCGCAACTGATGAAAAGCTACGCAGCGAGATCATGCTCCTGCGCGCCGAGATTGCCCTAACGCGCGGGCGCGCCGACGATGCCTTGACGCTGATTCAGGCTGCCCGGCAAGCGCTTCGTCATATTGCCGAGCAATAGATTTGTAAGGATGCTGGCATGGGTTTTCATCCCTGGGCACGCGCCCAGGGGGCTCCCGATTCTGGCGGCAAGCGCAATAAGGAAAATTCGCGACACGCCCAGTGACACGCACATCATTCATACTGATGCGATAGGGTAACCAGTAGACTGTACGAAATTTGATGGATTCAGGGATCTGACGTCATCAAGCGGACACAATGAGGTGAATGATGCAAGAACCAATGCTGCCGCCGGATGAGACAACGCACTCCTTTGTCATTCGGCTTTGGCAAGAGATGCCCGGTCAGTGGCGCGGCACGATCCGCCATGTACAAAGCGAATCGCGCATGGCTTTTACGCGGCTTGATCAAGCTGTACGTTGGATCGAGCGCTCAATTGAAACCAAACCGCCTGCCAGAGTGCAGCCGCTGGCGCGTAACGCTGCCAATGGGTTGCGTACGCGGTTACGTGCCTGGTGGACAAGCATCGCTCATTACCAACATACACCTGTATTCGCATTGGCTGGGGTGTTGGCGATGTTGATCATTGTCGTCCTGCTGACGGCATCGGATGTGCCGGCCTCCCTAGCCGGTGCATCCGTAGGATCAGGTGGCAGCTTTGGTGGGGTGTTGCCCTTTCTTGTCGGTTTGGTGATCGGCGGTTTGTTGGTTGTGGTGTGGGTGCGTTCGACACCCAGGCGCTGAAGGATTGATTTACGCTGGATCTATACCGCAATAGCTCATTGATGATAATGCATTACCTGGGTGAAGGGTCTATTTCAATTTGGGGTAAATTTTAGCATGCGCGTGCAACGTGTGCCGGGGACGAGCGGGGTACAGTTTGTCAAACCGGTCTAGTCGTCACACTTCCAAAAACTGAATTACACCTTGGCTGAATGGCTATAAATTTTTATCATCTATGGCATTGCTTAGTCTACGTTTATACCCTGATAAGCAGTCATGTGCGTTGTACCGGATCGGCCCCTGCTGAATCCGGCATTTGTGTTTTTTCTCCAATTGCCGCCGCTATCCTGATCATAGTATACTATAGTGAAATAGAATTGAAATGACGAATTTTGCTTATACGCATATCAGCATAAGAACCGGCCTTTGATGAAGGCACGCTATCGAGAAACACTGGTTTTCAAATTGAACTCACTATCATGGACAACTCATTGAAAAGTCGCACTTATCAGGCGACCCATAGACGTGACGTTCTGAACCATGATGCGCCGTGCATAGCACAGAAAGGCGGCAAGTTGTATGTCCCAAGGTTTATTTGGACGACTACAGCAAGAATTGGAGGCGCGTAAAAAAAATGCTGGCCTAACCATGGCCGATATTCTTTCCTTGCCTGATGATGAGCGTCAACTCATCAACTGGATGGTGCGCGCGGGTGAAGTTACGCTCGTTGATGTTGTTGCACAGCTTGGGCAGGATGCCGCAATCGTGCAGGCGCGCCTGGCTACATTGATCGAAAAAGGCTTTGTTTGGGAGATAGCTAGCCAGGATGCGACGTGCTATCAGGTACGGATGGCACCGCGACGCAAGCGTAACCTGCCAGAAAATCTTTGGCAAGCGCTCGATAATATCATCGATCAGAAAGACGAGCGCTGAGCTATGCTTTGCTTTCATTGTGAGCAACCTGCGCGTGGGGTTTGCCGCTTCTGTGGGCGTGCGCTCTGCAAAGCACATATGCAAAGCCGGATGCCCTATATCATCACCATCTATGTAGGCGAGCAAAATGTGCCCAAAGCGATTGTGGTCGGCGATGCGCTCTGGTGTGAAGTGTGCAAACCGCAGCCCGAACCGATTGAAATGCCCGAAATTTATTGATACCCACGTTGCTAACTTCCCTGCCACCCCCACCTTTTGGTACAGGCTGCACCTTACGAGCAGGTGCAGCCAACCTCGCCAGATTGGGCTACCCTTTAACCCACAAGTTGGCAGTAGGGAAGGCGTGCCGGGGACGGCCCAAAAATATCCCGTAGTGCCGCTGGGCCGTCCTCGGCACGCGCGCCCTCCCTGGTACTCAAAGATGTGGAAAGGTTAGCCGCGTGGGGGAGGAACTGTCCCGTTAGCAACGGTTCCCTCCCTGAGCCGGGGCGCGCCTAGGCGCGGGAGGGGTTAGTCGTTACAAAAATAGCCAACCAATCAAATGGTGCCAGTAGCTTCTAAAATGAAATAGTAGCCGGGATTCCAACTCTGGCAGACAAGGAACAGTTTGCCATTGTGTTCATGCCAGACCACATTGTGTAGGTGATCGGCGCGCGCGATGCCCAGATCTTCCTTGGGGCGGATCGTCGAAATGATCGCATAGCTCTCGGCGTCTAGAATATAAATGGGCGCTGGTCGGCCTTTTTCCGGGTCATCCAGGCTGCCTACCACGGCATACCATCGATTGCCCCGCTGCACATAGTCGATACCACAGGGGCGCGAGCCAGTGGGCAAGCGGTAGGAAGTGGTGAAGTGGCCGTCCTGGCTGTAAAGCTCAAAGCGCGAATGGGCGCGATCGGCAATCGCCAGATGATTGTGACCAAATGGCACGCGATTAAAGCCATGCGCCGTACCAAATTTGCCATGTTCTTCACTGTCGGCGGTTTTGCCGCCAAAGATTCCTTGCCATTGCTGCGTCGCCAGATCGACCGAACTGATGTAATTGGCGCCATAGCCATCGGCGACAAAGAGTTGATTGCCAGAGAGTGCGGTGTCCGTCGGCTTGTAGGGATTCTCGGTTTTTTGATATTCATCAAATGCAGGCTTGGGCAGAATAAAATCAATGTCGCCATCCAGCGTCGCCACCACCACCATTTCATCGTTATTGGCCGCCAAGAACAGGCGCGTTTTGCCATCAAAATTGCCCACTTTGGTGCTGTGAAAGTTCACCGGGTGCAGGTTGGGCGGCAGGTTGATGATCTCTTGGCTGGTCAAATCGGCACTGACGCGCAATAAACCACACCCGGGCATGCCATAGTAGATCTGGCCATAGCCGGGTCGCTTGTCCACGGCAAATCCACCGTGTAATTTTTCTTCGAGCGGCAGGGCTTTCGCCGGCAAGCTGCGCAGATCCTCACAGTGGGCAAAGACAAAGGGCGCTTGACCACTCTGCTTTCTTGGGCTCATGAAATTCTCCTTAAAAAAATAATGGGCAAAATAATGGGCTGAGTAGATCGATCACCCAGCCCACCAGGATTTGATTAAAAAATGGTCTTTCGCGCGCTTACCGCGCGATCATGCCGTGTGGATCCAAGACAAATTTCTTGGCCGCGCCGGCATCAAAATCCTTATAGCCATTGGCCGCTTCATCCAGCGAGATGACCGTGACATTCGTCGCCTTGGCAATCTGAATTTTGTCGTGCAAAATGCAGTTCATCAATTGGCGGTGATATTTCATCACCGGGCACTGGCCAGTAGTAAAGTGGTGCGATTTTGCCCAGCCCAACCCAATGCGAATGCCCAACATGCCGATTTTGGCATTGTCATCAACGCCACCTGGATCGCCGGTTACATAGAGGCCGGGAATGCCCAGGGAGCCACCGGCACGGGTCACTTCCATAATCGAGTTCAATACCGTGGCAGGCCGTTCCACGCCAGCCGAGCCGCCATGCCCACGTGCTTCAAAGCCCACACAGTCAATCGCGGCATCGACTTCGGGGATACCGATAATCTGTTCGATTTGTTGCACCAATGTTGCCTCTTGGCGCAGATCAACCGTCTCGCAGCCAAAGCTGCGCGCTTGGGCCAACCGCTCGGGGATCAGATCGCCGACAATCACCACGGCGGCCCCCAGCAGGTGACAGGAAGCGGCACAGGCCAACCCAACCGGGCCGGCGCCAGCCACGTAGACAATCGAGCCAGGGCCCACGCCGGCCGTCACCGCGCCGTGATAGCCTGTGGGGAAAATGTCCGACAAAAGCGTCAGATCTTTGATCTTTTCCATGGCTTGCTGTTTGTCGGGGAATTTTAGCAAATTAAAATCAGCATAGGGGATCATGACATATTCGGCTTGTCCACCAACCCAGCCGCCCATATCCACATAGCCATAGGCCGCGCCCGGTCGTGCCGGATTGACATTCAAACAGATGCCAGTTTGGCCCACTTTGCAATTGCGACAGCGGCCACAGGCAATGTTGAAGGGCACCGAAACCAGGTCGCCCACCCTGATGAATTCAACATCACGCCCAGCCTCGATCACTTCGCCGGTGATTTCATGACCGAGCACCAGCCCGGCTTCGGCGGTGGTGCGGCCACGCACCATGTGTTGATCGCTGCCACAAATATTGGTCGCGACAATTTTCAAAATCACGCCATGCTCACATTTGCGATTACCCAATGCTAATTGGGGGTAGTCGATTGATTGAACTTCGACTGCGCCTGGTTTTAGATATACTACCCCGCGGTTACTTGCCATTTTCCAGCCTCCTCGCTATTCTACTGTGCTATTCCAATGGTACGTGTGCGTGAATTGAAAGCTACCCAAAAAGTGTGCCATCAGCAGACGGGGAGGATGGTAAACAAAACTTTTTGGGGAACTTCTGGGAAACTATCCTTGTTGCACGCCCCATTATAGAGGGCTTGGCCGCGTTTGTAAAACTCCTCTATTTCATGTTTGCGTGGCGATGGGGGTCTGCCGCCAGCGCAAGATGCGACCGCTTATCACCAAAATGAAGCCGGCCACTAATGTATATAGCCAGATTGTCAGTGCGCCACTGTTGCTTTGGACGCCACCGGCATTTTGGCGCATGCCATTAGAGAGATCGACGAGCCAGGTGACAGTTTGCGGGAAAACGATTACCAGTATCAGCACCACCAGTTGGATGCCGACAAAGGGCAGAGCACCGCGGTGAATATCCGCCGTGCTCACTTCTTTGGGGGCAGTACTCTGTAAATAAAAAAGTGAGAAGCCGACCGGCGGTGAAATAAATGCGGTTTGCAGATTGATCGCCATGACAATTGAAAACCAGGTCTTGTCAATGCCCAGCGCTTCCATGGCCGGCACAAAGAGTGGCATGACGATAAAACAAATTTCCGTAAATTCCAGCGGGATGCCTAGAATAAAGACGGCCAGGTTGGCAATAATCAGAAAGCCGACATAGCCCCCCGGCGCATTGACCAGCAGTTCGGTAATCAAGGTTTTCCCCCCTAGCGCGTCAAAGATCAAGCTAAAGAGCGACGCACAGAAGAGAATCATTACCACCAGCGCTGTGGTGCGCATGGTCGAATACGCCGCATCATAGAGCAGCTTCCACGAAAGTTTGCGGTCGATGGCCGCCAGCAAACAGGCCCCCACGGCCCCTACTGTGCCCGCTTCGGTAGGCGTTGCAATGCCGGCAAAGATGCTGCCTAGCACCGTCATAATCAGCAAAATGGGCGGCAAGACCGAATTGATGGTCAGTAGGGCCAGCGCGCGCCCTTTGACATTGCGCGCTTCGGGCGGCAGGGCCGGTGCCGCGCCAGGGCGCGTATAGGCGACGACAAGTACATAAATGGCATAAGAACCTGTGAGCATGAGCCCAGGAATGATCGCGCCCAAAAACAGATCACCCACATCGACCCCCACCTGATCGCTGAGCAAGATCAAGACCAAGCTCGGTGGAATCAACTGGGCCAGCGTGCCCGATGCCACAATCACCCCAGTGGCCAAGCGCTTATCATAGCCATAGCTCAACATGCTGCGCAGCGTCAACATACCCATGACCACAATCGTCGCCGCGACAACACCCGTGGTCGCCGCCAGCAGCGTGCCAACAATCACCACCGCCAATCCCAACCCACCGCGCACGGGTCCTAATAAAATGCCCACCGTATTCAGCAGATCCTCGGCCAAGCCCGATTTTTCCAAAATCGCGCCGAGAAAAATAAAGTAGGGAATGGCCAACAGCGTAAAGTTGGACATGGTGCCAAACCAAATAAAGATCAGCGCGCGCAAGCGGTTGGGATCGATCACCCCGACGGCATAGCCAATGATGCCAAAGATGATGGCCGTGCCGGCAAAGGAAAAGGCCACTGGATAGCCGCTCAGTAAAATTAGTATGAAACCGAAAAACATGGCAAGTGCCAGCCATTCGTACCCCATTGCGCCGTTCCCTTTCCCATAATTGCAAACAAGATCTTTCAGCGGAGAATGTTGATTTGTAAGGTGTCGAGATGGCTGACATTGTAAAGCAGGTTGATAATCTGCGCAACAAAGATGACCAGATCCTCTCCGAATAGAGTTGACGGATTAACAAGAGGTATAACAAAATAAGCAAAAAGACGGCATTCGATGAAAACGTCCATCCACTCACTTTCAGGATATCCGCGGACGCACATATAGGGGCACCTTCCCCTCGATTTCGCTTAACGTTGGCCGCACTGCTTTCTCCCCATAGCTCAGTACCTCCTCAATTCGTCTTTCCGCAAATTCCAGCAACGCTGCCTTGATTGCTTCACGACTTTTTCCCACGCCATTTCCCATCTCGCCCTCCCTTTTTATAGCGCTTCTCGATCCTTCCTCTCCCTATTCTATTTTATTCCCGCCCTAATACTGAATACACCCCTTCAAGTCTTTGCGTGTGGCTGTGCCCATAGAAGTTAACCGGCCCTTCTGCTGCTTGCCTTTCCTGACAACTACAATGCCCGTCTCTAGATCTACATCGCCTACATTCAAGGCAAGTAGTTCGCCGGCCCTTACCCCACTATCCAAGATAAAACGTACAATCAGCCGGTTGCGCTGGCCTTTGACTTTCTGCATGGCTGTTTTGATTTCTGCGCCATGCAGGATAATAGGTAGGCTTTCTCCAAGCTGGGGCATCTTTACTTTGGCAAAAGCGCAATGTGCTTTGATTGAGTACAAGCAGGCGGAACTGAGTATCCGCCGCCCATGTGAACTTGTGGGACTGAATCGTTCGACCTTGTACTACGAGCCGGCCCAAGAATCGGCCTTGAACTTAGAACTGATGCGGTTGATGGATGAACAATATATGAGGACGCCGTTTTATGGTTGGCCGCGGATGTTGGCCTACCTCCGGCGCCAGGGATACGCGGTTAATCATAAGCGGGTACGACGGCTCTTATAAAAAATGGGATTACAGGCCATCTACCCAAAAGCCAAGACGAGTGTCAGCAACCCAGAGCACAAGATTTATCCTTATCTTTTGCGTGGTCTGGCGATCACACAGGTCAACCAGGTTTGGAGTTGTGATATTACCTACATTCCTATGCCGCACGGTTTTATGTATTTGGTGGCTGTGATGGATTGGTATAGTCGTTATGTCCTCGCCTGGCAACTTTCCAATACGCTGGATGGTAGCTTTTGCTTGGATGCCTTGGCGCAGGCGCTGCTCTGGGGGAAACCGCAAATCTTTAATACGGATCAAGGAGCGCAATTTACGGCAAACCAATTTACGGATTGCCTGGAAAAAGCTGAGATTCAGATTAGCATGGATGGCCGAGGCCGAGCCTTAGACAATATCTTTATCGAGCGCTTATGACGCAGTACCACACCTAGTACAGTTGGGCGTAGATACCACGGCAGTTAATCAGGCACGTTACTCGTGTACATCATGGTAAAAATAGGGTACCTTATTTATTCGACTTTTGACAAAAAGGTGAGTGCGGGGGGGGAGGGATTTGATAAAAAAGAGAAACTGGTCCAGTAATAGTGTATGGAAATCACTCAACACACTACCCAACTGAACCAGTTCCGAGAATCAGTATACCAGAACTTGAATAATCGCGCCGATACGCTAATGGACTTGGTCGATGCAATG
>DAOTTR010000573.1:0-11568 GCA_034437715.1 Caldilineaceae bacterium | reverse complement strand
TTGCTTTTCATTGCTGCGATTATCGTTTCGAACATTCTTTGCCTCCTGCTTCTTTTTTCTCTGAATGTTCGCCTTTCAGTCTGTATTCTTGATTCCTATCTCGAATTTATAATTGCTGCGCTAGAGTAAATCACGTTGACATCTACTCTGCTTATGGTATGATAACAAACGGTTGCATTCTCAATATTTTGGCGTACATGCCGCGACCGTGATAGAAGTTCTCCAAAGATCGATGAGGCCATTGTGGCAGGGGTGGACTTTAGCGCATTCCAAGTATTATGGTTTATGGGTGCAGGCTTTATTCTAGGCTTTGCAACCTCGACGCTATGGGAATGGCTCTACTATCGGGGGAAACGCAGGGCGCAGGCGGCAGCAGCGCCGTTGATTGTGTCGCCACCGGCACGCGCCGACAACCAAATCAGTCAGCCAGACGAAACTTTGGACATACAGCCCGATGAATCATGGGCAATGCCCTACCGTGGCTCTGGGATTTATCTGGAAAGCGAGCACCCTTCCCTTGCTGGGCAATCTGCGTCAACGCCAGACACTTTGCCAGGCACTTCATTATCTGCATCCCTGTTCCCCATTGACGAAAGGGAAGACATAGATGAGGAGGAAATGGATGAGGAGGAAATAGATGAGGCAGAAGCGAATTTATCCATCGATCGCGCCCCTTTACATACCCCACGCCTGAATCCTGCTACGCTTGCTGCCTTACAATCGGCCGTGGCACAGTCGCCAATTGCACACTCGGCTACACAATCCAACGTTTATCCTGTCGCACCAGATCATGATATAGCTGGCCCAACCATGCTTGCCGGAGACGCGCCAAACGATGCCCTCCCCCATGAAGGCGATGAGGATGAGATCCATGTCAGAGAAATTGCCAGCTATGCTGCGCCGCCCACTGCCCTAGCGCCAGCCGATGACGATCTGCTGGATGCGGATGATAGCGATCTGGATGCAGGTGCGACCGCTGTAAAGGTGGTTGAGATTCTGCATATACCACCAGTCATGCCCACTGACCACCGCACCCACCGTGCAAAGGATTACCCAGATGATTTAACGCTGATCAAAGGGGTGGGCGAAGCGTATAAACGGCGATTATATGGCGCGGGCATCTATACGTGGCGTCAAGTGGCCGAAATCGACACCGAAAGCCTGCGCCACATTACCCGCGCCAAGCCAAATGCGAATATTGACGATTGGCGCACACAGGCGCAAGCGCTTGCCGAAAAATACCAGCGGTGGGATACGACCTTTCAAGGGCCACTCGATGATTTTACCCATATTGATAGCATTGGCTCGATCACGGCGGATACGCTTTACAAAGCCGGGCTTTGCACTTATGAACAACTGGCTGCCGCGCTGCCCGACGAATTAGCCAAAATTGTTCCCGCACCGACCGTTGGCGATGAAATTGATTTTGAGAGTTGGATCAATACGGCGGTGCAACTGGCCAATGCCAAACGCCACACACATGGATCACGCGCATGAATGACAGAGTGCCCCCTTATTTTGAATGGCCGCTCGACCGTTGGAAATTGCTGATACTTGCTGTGCTCTTTCTGCTGCTCCTCCTCGGGGCCTTGTTTGGTGCCTAGGCTGTGACCGCCTGTGCCATCCTAGTACAGTTGGGCGTAGATACCACGGCAGTTAATCAGGCACGTTACTCGTGTACATCATGGTAAAAATAGGGTACCTTATTTACGCCGGGATCTACTAGTACAGTTGAGCGTAGATACCACGGCTGTAAATCAGGCACGTCTACTCGTCTATATCATGGTAAAATGGGGTGCCTGATTTACGCCGGGATCTACTAGCCATCCGCTAGGTGA
The DNA here is from genome assembly GCA_034437715.1 of Caldilineaceae bacterium. Classification (GTDB taxonomy): domain Bacteria; phylum Chloroflexota; class Anaerolineae; order Caldilineales; family Caldilineaceae; genus JAHBVH01. The sequence continues at coordinate 9,730 of DAOTTR010000573.1, read as the reverse complement.
TATAGCTGCTGAAAAATAGGAAATATGGATTGACATTTTTCACAAAACAGCATACAATGCAAAACAGTCTGGGTCGGTGGCGGAATGGCAGACGCAACGGACTTAAAATCCGTCGGTTCACGCCGTGTGGGTTCGAATCCCACCCGACCTACTACCTTTAGGAGTTACGTAGTTGTTGAGAAGTTTGACTTTTTATAAAAGCCGGACTTCAATTGCGTAAGTCCTATTTTTTATACCTTGAATTTACCAAACGCTCTACTTGGCTACTAAATTCGTAGATTGATGATGACCAATATTTACTTTTATCCCTAGTACAGTTGGGCGTAGATACCACGGCAGTCAATAAGGCGTGTTTACTCGTGTACATCATGGTAAAAATAGGGTGCCTTATTTATGCCGGGATCTACTAGCTCTTCTTTTCCTTTTGAATTCTATTTTTGTAAATGAACAAAATGTAAGTAGAATACGTTCATCTATGAAAATGTTTATTGAGTGAAAGGTTATAATGATGCAATTACTGCTTCTACCCAAACAAGCATGGCAGAGAGCAAGCACATTCCCTTGGTCCGCTTGGCTCAAGGTTGCGCGCGTGGTTGCTGCCCTAATGCTGCTGTTGGGTGCAACTGCATTGACATCGACGGTTTATGCCGATGAAGCTGTGCATACGGTTGCACGGGGCGAAAGCCTGGGCATCATTGCCCGCAACTACAAGATTAGCACACGCGAACTCATGGCCAGCAATGGCATCCGCAACCCCGATTTTATCTACGTGGGTCAGCGCTTGGTGATTCCAGGGGCAGCAGCTACAGAAAGTGGTACTCAATCTGCTGCCGGTAAACCCTTGCCCAATGGCGATGGCTATCATGTAGTTCGGCGCGGGGATACGCTCTCACAGATTGCCAAAAGCAGTGGCATGGAACTGAGCGAATTGATGCGCCTTAATGGCTTGTCTAATTCTAACTTTATCTCGGCTGGTCAGAAACTACGTCTGACGGCCCGTGTGGCACCGATCAAGTTGGAGAAAGAATCCAAACCACTGCTGGCGGTGATTCATGTTTTCAAAGCTGGCGACACCTTGGAAGCACTGGCCAAGGAGCACTACACCACCGTTGAAGCCATCTTGGCGGCCAATGGATTGCCCCATGAAAAGTTCGCATGGGTTGGTCAGCGCCTGCGCATTCAACCGGGCTTGGCACCTGCAACCATCGCCACCGGTGCAACCGCTCCCGCCGATGGCTATCGCTGGATCGAGGTGAACCTGACCAGCCAGACATTAACAGCCTGGCAGGGCGATGTGGCGGTGATGCACACCTATATCAGCGCTGGCTTGCCCGCCACACCAACGGTCACCGGTCGCTTCAAGGTTGGCACCAAGTATAGCAGCCAACGCATGACCGGCCCTGGCTATGATCTGCCGGGTGTGCCGTGGGTGATGTACTTCTACAGCGGTTATGCGATTCATGGGGCCTATTGGCACAACAATTTCGGACAGCCCATGAGCCACGGTTGTGTGAATATGAATTCGGGCGAGGCGCAGATGCTCTATAATTGGGCCCCTGCCGGCACGGAAGTCTATGTTCATTATTGATCGGTAGCATAATCAGTAGATCGGCGCGCGCTGGTCTACTGATTTTTTTATTTGACTACCGATCTTATAAGGTTGCCAGCTTCGCAAAAACTGGCTTTAAAAGAGGATAGAGCTGACGGTATTGTGCATAGACATCGTTATAGTAGCGGGCTGTTGCGGCATTAGGTGTGGTACTGCCTGTTAGGTGAATGGTCGCCCTGCATGCGGCATCGACACTGTCCCATAGACCCGCGCCAACACCAGCCAACAGGGCTGCACCATAGGCGGCACCTTCGGCTGTATTGACTGTCACTAATTCACTATCGAGCACATCGGCTAGAATCTGTCGCCACAAGAGGCTGCGCGCCCCGCCACCCGAAATTCGTACTTGTTTGATTGTGCTCAGGCCAATACCCTTCATCAATTCAAAACTATCGCGCAGGCCAAACGCAACCCCTTCTAGCACGGCGCGTGTCATGTAGGGAAGGGAATGGCGCACGGTGAGACCAATAAAGGAGCCACGCGCCAGTGGATCGGGATGGGGGGTACGTTCACCAGTGAGGTAGGGTAAAAAGAGCAAACCCTCGCTGCCGGCTGGGACATGGACAGCGGCTTGTAACAATTCATCATAGCCGGTGCCAGGGGCCACAGTGTCGCGATACCAGCGCAGGCTGCCGGCCGCGGAGAGCATAACACCCATCAGATGCCAGCGCCCAGGCACGGCATGACAAAAAGCATGGAGGCGGCCTTCTGGCTCAAAGAAAGGATGATTGACACTGCCAAAGACGACGCCCGATGTACCCAAGGTGAGGGCAATGATGCCTTCTTCGACGGCACCGACACCCACGGCCTGGGCCGCCTGATCACCACCCCCGGCGATCACAGGGGTGCCGATGGCGAGCCCGGTTGCGGCTGCCGCGCCAGGGGTAATACGGCCTGTAATGGCGGGGCCTTCATAGACGGTCGGCAGCCAGTCACGCGGAATTTCCAAAGCGCTGAGCACTTCGGTTGACCAATTCCGTTGCTTGAGATCCAGCAAGAGCGTGCCGGCAGCGTCTGCGCAATCGATGCCCAGTTCACCGGTCAGGTGGTAACGGACATAATCTTTGGGCAGCAAGATATGACGCACGCGCGCATAGATTGCTGGTTCATGCTCGCGCACCCACAAAATTTTGGGGGCGGTAAAACCAGTGAGGGCATCGTTACCCGTGATTTCGATCAACTGGCGCTTGCCTACCCGAGCGCGAATTTGGTCACATTGGTCAGCGGTACGCTGATCGTTCCAGAGAATCGAGGGGCGCAGCACTTGCCCCGTAGCATCGAGCAGCACCAAGCCATGCATCTGCCCCGTCATGCCGATGCCCTGGATGGCCGCTGGATCGATACCTGTCTGGCTGAGTAGTGTGCGGATACTGCTCATGGCACCTTGCCACCAGAGCGCCGGATCTTGTTCGCTCCAGCGTGGCTGGGGGGTTTCAAAATCATATTCGGTGGCGGCGACAGCAACGACCGCGCCGCGCTCGTCGATCAAGAGGGCTTTGGTGGCCGTGGTTGAAACATCAATGCCAAGTAGATAGGTCATGTGATTATCCTTTGACTTTTTGCAGTGTAATGGAAAAACAAAATCACCGCACTGCCCGATCGGGTTTGTCAGATCGGATTTGCCAGATCGAATTTGTCTGGGCGGTAAGCTCGTAAAGCGAAAGATGCAAAAGGCTACATGATATGTAGCCGATTCGGCGTACTTTGTCAACCTATCACCAACGTGGTAGTTCTTCCTACCTATACTGAGCAGCGCCATGTAGACGTAGGGGCACGCGGTATGGCGGATGAGCGTCACGGCACAACCGAAGATTTCCCCCGCCATACCGCATGCCCTTACCGAGCGCGTATCGTTTATTTTTTGGATTGGTCATAACCAAATGAAAGGAGCATGGATTTGATTAGAGAAACTCAGCGCATTCCGGCAAGATTGGTGCGCCATGTGTTTATAGGGGCACTTCTGCTGTTCGTTCTATCAATTTTCTATGCGGAGCAATCATTTGCGCAAAGCCCCGTAGCCGTGCCGACAGATGCGCGCAACGGCGAGGTCGATTCACCAGCAAACTCCAAATTGGCGACCTCGAATCTGCCGGCCCAAAGCGATGGGAGTGACCAAGAATCTACAGCAGTTGCGGCGCGTTTATTAGCAAAACCACCGCTGCCTTTTACCCAACCACAAGTTGGGCCGCTCATCAAACGCGCCTTCCGCGATGATATTGATCGCCGCACAACCGCTTTCCTGCCCCAATCCCTATCCAATCTGACGGCGGTTACCATGCCCGATGAAGCGCGCTGGATTCGGGTGGATCTAAGTGAGCAGATTTTGGTGGCCTATGAAGGCAAAAAACCACTGCGCGCCTTTGTGATCTCCTCTGGCCTGCCCGGCACACCTACGGTGACAGGCGAGTTTCGCATCATCACCAAAGTTTCCGAGCAGACCATGAGTGGTGGCGTTGGGGCCTATTCCTATTATCTGCCCGGCGTCAAATGGGTACAATATTTTTATCAGGATTATGGCTTTCATGGCACCTATTGGCACAATAATTTCGGTAACCCCATGAGTCATGGCTGTATCAACATGACCAATGCCGATGCCAAGTGGCTCTTTGACTGGGCTGGCCCAACCTGGGATGGCAAAACCGTCTGGTACAAGAGCACGGAAGCGAATCCTGGCACATTGGTTATTGTTACCAAGTAGTACGCCAACGTTAAATTTGTGTTGAATGAATTCAGAGCAGCAGTTAAATTCGTGTTGAATTCATGCAGAGCAGCAGATGATGAAATTTAACGTTGTCGTATTTACTTACTGATAATTGGCAAGTAGAGCATGGTATCGGGGCCGACGTTGATCGCACAGCTATGGCTGACATCGACTTCTTGGGACCCGATGACGACATTGCCATAATTATCGGTAATTTCGGCGCGGACGGCGTAGATATGCAGCGTACCACATAGATAGCGATGGCCAGCTTGTACACTCGATGAGATCACATAGGGGCTGCCGTCGCCAAAGTCCCAGCGATATTGTACTGTTTGGGGTGATATCGCATCGACACGGCGCGGTTGCACCCCATAGGCGGCTTGCGCGGCAAAGATGTGAAGGCTGCTGCTCATCGCCACAGTATGGCTGATCTGCACAGTGGTGGGCGGCTGTGACCAGTTCCAATCCAGGAAGGCACCCAATAACTCACTGCGTGTGGTGGGCGTAAAGCCTGGCGTGGGGCGGAACGCGTTATTCATGCCTTCCAGGCCAAAGGTCGCATAGATGCTGCGTCCTAGGTAGGTAATCCCAGGGCTTTCGAGTGACGGTTGATCGCCATGGGCTATGGCGACGGTGCCGTTGTAACTATTATATGGCCCTGCATAGGTGAGGATCGGCAAACCAGGATAGTACGGGCCATCACCGGGAACGGGACTTTCTTCGCCATTATGGCGGCGATTATCGATCTCATCGACACGCTGTTGATTGTTAACCAGCGTAGGTTCGATCTGGCCGCGGATTTCGCCACCGAGATTATTGGTTGTGTGGACATTGATGTACAGACCATCAGCCACTGCTTGCGCCACTTCGGTTACGGTCAGGCGCGACGAAATGATGCCCGAAACCTGTACCGTGCTGGTGATCGGGCGAGGCAGCGTGAGTCCACCCAATGCCGCCAGATCGCGAATAACGGGGCCATTTGCGCCAACGTCACCAACATGGATATGCATGCCCGTAAGCGTAATCGGTTGGGTTGTGGAAGGGGTCACGGTCACCACAAATTCGGTGTAGTTGCGATCAATGTTGTGGAAGATTGCGAATTCACCCGCCGTCAGCGTCGCAACCGGCGGCACTTCTTGTGTGCCCGAAAGTGGCCCAGCGGCAACCAACTGTTGGGGAAGGGTGAGATCAACCGCCATATCTTGCAAGAAGGCAGGTGCGCTGGGTGCCGGGCGAATGAAATCTTCGGGGGCAACACCAGCAGAGACGCTATCGCCGATCCAGTTGGCACCCAAGCCAGCGTAATAGAAGAAATGGGCAGCATCTGCGTCCCTATCATCGGCACCGATGGTGGCGGCCATATCCTGGCCCATGACAACCACTGATCCACCCGCATTCATGTATTCAACCAGCGTATCCATATCAGGATCGGACAGACCCGCGCCGCCGACATAGTTCTCGCCCGTGAAATAGACAATGGCAGGGTAACCAGCTAGCGTTGCGGCAGCCGGGAAAGGCTCGGTACCATAATCGAGCACGGTATAGCGATAGCCAAGCTGCTCCAGCGAATCGGTGTAATACCAGCGATAATCACGCAGGGGGAAGCCTGCGCCTGGTCCGATTGTGCTAAAGTCCCCATCAATCAGCAATACGTCGCTTGCGACTGCTGCCGGTGTGACACGCGCCCAGGCTGCCATGTGGGCATCATAGTTCGCACCATCCATGACAAGGTAGCCTTGATTGTCGCCAATGCCACTCCCCGCCGCGGTGTCGAAGGTCACCTGAATGGTCTTGCTTTCACCCGGATTGAGGCGAATCACAGTGAGATTTGCCGTAATACCGGGCAACGCCGTCGTCTGGGTCGGCGCAAAGCCATCACCCGTGTAGAGCGTACTTAGGTTATAGGTTTCCGTTGCCGTGGCAACACTTGTCACTGTGACGCTCAAAGTCTTTTGTGTGCCCGTAGGGATAAAGCCAAAGCTCAGGCTGGGCGGGTCGAGAATCACACCGGGATTGGCCGCATTGGTCAGATCCAAGCGACCGGCACCCATGTCCAGGGGTTGGGCTGGGCTGCCATCAAAGTTGTAAATATCGATATACTTGGCGGTTGACATCAAGGCCGATTTGATCGCGGCGACCGACCAATCGGGGTGAATCTGTTTCAGCATGGCCGCGGCCCCCGCCACGTGGGGTGCTGCCATCGAGGTGCCCGATACTTTACCATAGCCCAGGTGGATGGCTTCGCCAGTGACACCCGGCGTATAGCCTTGGGCCAGAATGTTGACACCTGGTGCTGCAATATCCGGTTTCAACGTGCCACCCACACCAGGGCCACGACTGCTAAAGCCGATAATCTGGTCAGCGCCAAGCGCGCCCCCGGTCGTACTTGCGGCAACGTTGATATAGGCTGACAACGGATGATCCGAAGTTCCTGTGCTAGGGCCAGCGTTACCGTTGGCCATGGAGACAAAGATGCCCGCCTTGGTGACATTGATCAAGGCTTGGTCGAGCGGATCAAATGAGCCACCGGTGCTGCCAGGGCCACTGCCCCACGAATTGTTGACTACATCGGCCCCATCTTGAACAATGTCTTCCAGCGCCGCCAGCCCTTCGGTGGTATAGAAGGAGCCAATGCCATTGACGCTTGCATAAAAGACACGATAGCTCATGACATAGGCTTTGGGCGCGACACCGCTGATCGTACCGACATTGAAGCCATTGTAGGTGGCCGATACAATATCGCCGGCAGCCGTGGAGGAGGTGTGCATGCCATGCGATGTACCAGCGACCCCTGGCCACGGATTTTCATCACCGGGGGCCGGCGGATCCCAATCGCGGAAATAGGCGCGCGACGCAATAATCTTGCCATTGTTATTGGCCGTCAAGCCTAGGCCATTGGGGCCATAGCCCGGGGGATAGGTGTAGCCAGCGCCATTCATCATTGGCGCGCGGTGATGAACGCCGCCATCCATCGAGGCAACTTTGATGCCCGCGCCCCCATTGGCGCGACCACCTACGGCGTTCCAGATCGCGGGCGCATTGATGAGCGCTGTGCTGATATACAGTTGGGTGTAGTGAGGGACATCATAATAGACATTCTTTACCCCTGGCAAGCGGACTAATATCTGGCGTGCCATTTCGCGATCGCTGGCACCAGGGTTGATCGCAAGGCCGTTAAAGACAATTTGATAGGTCGCCGCTTCCGTCACATTCGCTTCATTGACAAAGGTGGCAACCGATGCACCGGCCAGTACGGCTTGCATATTGCGCACAAAAACCGCTTGTTCCGCTTGCAGTTGGCTACTATATGCTTGCGCGGCGGCGGTGTTGGCGTCCAGCTTGCCATTGACGGCGGCGGCGCTGACCGCCGTTAGATAGGCCGCGGCGAGGGGCGGAGAATTCAATTCGACAATCAGCCGCGCGGAAGGGCCTGCGGCGGTTGTCCCTGTGGAGCCATCGGTCACGATCGGGGTTTGTACAGCGGCGTAGGCTACTGGCGTTAGGCGTAAGCTGAAGACCATGATCAATGCGATTATTCGCGTTATTCGGCTACTAGACACTGCGATATCCCCTTTGTCATAAAACGCGTGACTAGTTGTAGGTCACGCTTGGTACATGACAGGCTCGTTCTATGCAAACCATCCGTTTGTAACCATACCAGCATCGTCGCACAAGGCTTTGCTAGGGCGATGTTGCGGCCTTGGGCGGATTGTCACGTTGCAAACGTGACCTACGAAGACGACTGCGTAACGATTGGTTCATTTGCGCCGCTGTGTACTAACTTGTGATTGGGTGAGCTTGGCAATGGTGCGTTGGCACATGCCATGCTGCGTCAATTACTCTTCGCCGGGCGGATCATCTAGCCCTAGCACCATGCTCTCCAGCATGATCGCGACCGAGTTGGCAATGGTGCGCAGGACAATCATATCCCCCTCGACAAAATAGCGCGCCGGTTCCTTGGCCACAATTTGGATTGCGCCTAGCGTGCGCTCACTGCGAATGATGGGAATGATCAGCGCTCTGCCCGATTCATTGTAGTAAAATCGTTCCAAACTTTCTGAACCATCTTCTGGGTTGTAGAAGATGGGCTGCCCGGCTTGCATGGTCCAATCGATCAGACTGCGCACATGCATTTCCAGGTCGCTGTACGCGGCAATTTCCTTGGACCAAAGCCGGTCGTTCATATAAACCAGAACCGTGACACGGCCAAATGCTTCACAAATGCCTTCTGTCAACGTATCAATCAATGTGTCCAAATTGCGTACAGCGGCAACTGATTTGGTGAAAAGTTGTAAACTCAACAGTTGATTGGCGCGTTCATTGAGTTCCTGGCGCATTTGTGCGATCTGCAAGATACGCGCTGTGGTGTAGGCAATTGTGTAATAGTCTGTACACAACTCTTGGTCTACAAACCCATTCGTCATTTCACGCCCCAACAGGAAGGCCCCGATGACTTGCTCTTGCGCGCGTAGTGGCAAAATCATCAGGGAACCTTCTAGGGTCATCCAAGAAAACTCTTTCTCGATTGGCCGTTTGGCGGCTTGGATATCTTGGATGATCAAATAGTCGGGTTCATCTGGATCGAGCCTTGGCAACAGGGCGCGCGCCAGAACGCCCCACAGGGGAAAGGGGCAGCTTTTGCCCACAAAGCGCCAAGCATCCGGCACACCCCGCATATTTTGATAGGTGTAGGGGCCGAGTTCCGCTTCACCCAATACAATGGCGGCAAAGCGTAAGGGAACCTTCTGCCAGATAGCCTCCAACCCAGCTTCGAGCACGGTCGCAACATTGACCTGCGCATCAAAATGTTCTGAAATGTTCTGGAGCATTTCCAACTGATTGATGCGCTCACGGAGCCGGTGTAGCGCGTGATCTAGCTGTTGCTGTTTGTCGGTTAGTTGTCGATCGAGCAACTGCCATTGGCGCTTACTTTCTGCCCAAACCGCTGGCGTAGGGTCTACGATTGCTTCATGTTCTGCCAGCATCCGGCTGCTAATTTCGGTTAAGCGGCCAAGTTGCTCAATCTGCTCTCCAATTTGTTGGAAGAGCATAGTAATTGTCTGCTCGTTCACATAATGCCCCAAAGAAGCCACGAATAGATTGACTAATGATGGCGGTTATAGTAAGCAATACTGTTGTTATGGTAAGCAATGTCCTAGATCATAAAAATTCACATACCGGCGCAACCGGATCCAGCAATTCTAAATCTGAAATTTTGGGTATTTATTGCGATAATTTGGTCGATTTTCCGGATTAAACGGAGTGCTCTGTTTGATTTCTCTGCTAAAGATCAGATAATTCGCCGATTTGTCTGGGTGCATAGAGTCGATTGCAAGTTTTCACTGCGTGCGTCACGCTAAATTTGAGCCATTCTATGGGCTGACGCCGAGAAAGATGGCGTCAATCCATGAAATCGCTAG
>DAOTTR010000572.1:0-14793 GCA_034437715.1 Caldilineaceae bacterium | reverse complement strand
GCTTCGCAGCGCCAACGGGCTTTGATCCATTGAAAAACCGGCGGCACGGTCGCGCCCTGGTCAACGCCATACAAGACAAGCGTGCCGCCTTGAAAGGAGAGTGATGGCTTGGTCATTGGGTTTCAGAGAGATTTTATGGTTTCAATGATGATGCGTTGGTCAATTTTACTCAAGATTACTATCTGTTCCAATACGAGCCAAAAGTACAAGTCATCTTCATCTGCTGGTGTTAAGCCTTCGGGTGGCATGGCATCCGGCTCATGCTTGAGCATTTCAATGCGGATATGCAAATCAAAGGTGTATGGGTAATTGTCGAGTAGGTAATCTTTTGCTTCTTCACTATACTCAATGATCCACATCAACGGGCGCTTTCTGGCTGCGCTTTTCTTGCATCAGGCGCATCATTTCGGCAGAGGAGGTAAGCGTAGCTTGCCCTGTAGCACGGCGAGCGCGTGCGCTTTTTGCCTCGGCAATAGCCGCTTCAATGCGTTCATAGGCGTGCCATTTGTCGATGGGCACCAAGACGCCAATCGATTTATTGTAACGTTCAATGACAACCGTAGCACCATTTTGTACCGCATCAAGCACATCGCGAAATGAGTTTCTGACTTCGTCACTTTTCATAATTTGAATCACGATTTGTTACCCCTTTATTCTCTCAAAATTATTCCCCACATGTCTGTAGACTCCAAAGACTATCTAGACTTTACCATGCAAGAATACCCTTTGTCAATCGTTAAGCGTGCAAGGGTATCTCGAAAGAACATCACCGATTGCCCCCACTGTCCCCATGCCATTCGATTTGGGGCATGTTGCTGTTGGGCGGCGGCGGCCAGTGGACACCGCGTTGGCTGGTCAAGCCCCGATTGGGGCCGGGGATAAAGGTTTGATCTGGCAAGCCGACTAGCTCGCCATCCTGCACCCATGCCTCGTCACCGCCATAGAGTTGCGTGATCAACAGTGCAGTCAAGCGTGCCAGCGCTTCGGCATAGGCCGGGTCATGCGCCCGATCCAGACACTCGGTTGGATCTTCCTGTAAATCAAAGAGTTGCCGGTGGTTGCCCGCGGCATAGTAGATCAGCTTATAGCGACCGTCACGGATCATGCGTGTGGCGTGGGCACCTTCGTCGATCTCGCCATAGAACCAATCGCGCTTTTGTTCCCCAACCAGCGACAGCCCTTGGACCGTTTCTGGAATTGGTACACCGGCCAGGTCCAGCAGCGTTGGCATAATATCCTGCCAGCCCCCCAACCGATCATCGACGCCATGGTGACCCACCCGCCGATCGCCCACAGCCCCGACTAGAATCATGGGCACATTGGCCGAATATTCATAGAAGAGTCGCTTGGCCCACAGGTTGTGATTGCCCAACATATCGCCATGATCCGCCGTGAACAGGATGATGGTGTCGTTGAGTAATCCCTCTTCGCGCAGCGTACCAATCACCACGCGCAGCTGATGATCAATATGCGTACACAGGGCATAGAAGGCGCGCCGTGCCATCTGTGTTTGGATGGCGTTATACTTGTCGGCGACGGCCTGTTTGCCCTGTATGCTGTAGGGCACAGGGGTCAAGCCATCTGCCCACAGGCCGGTATAGGGGCGATCAATCGCAATGTCGTCATAGAGATCAAGATAACTTTGCAGCGGCACAATTGGTGGATGGGGATGGCGGTAGGAAAGATACCAGAAGCCAGGATGGGTCGGATCACGGCGCTTGATCACACGACACATCTGCGTCGTTGCCCAATTGGTAGGGTGCGTGTACTCCGGTAGATGCCACGGACGGGTGCTATATTCATTGTTGCTCATGCCGTGGTTGAAATATTGACCGGCATAGCCCGCATCGCCCAGAAAAAGCTCATAGTCATCAACCGTCCCATATTGTTGACGCCCCTCTTCATCTAGCAAAACATCGTCAAAGCCGATGCGGTTGCGCTGGGGATAGACATGCAATTTGCCCACAGCATATGCCTGATAACCGGCGTTGCGAAAAGTCTGCGCCAGCGTCGGCAGGTTGGGCATGGGCCATGTCTCTTGAAAGACTCGATCGCCGTGGGTGCGGGGTGGTGTGCCCGTCATCAAGGTGCGCCGGGCGGGTATACAGACGGGGCATTCGGCATAGGCATTTGTATAGCGAACGCCGCTGCGTGCCAATTCATCCAGCGTGGGGGTTTGGATCGCCGGATGGCCGGCCACCCCCAACAGCGCCGCCGGCCAGTGATCGGTGCAAATCAGAAGGACATTGGGGTGTGCGGGCATGGAAAACTCCTTTATGGGTGGGCAATATAGTCTAGCGTGGCGCTTGCTAGGCCTCCTGCATAGGGGAAAATTGTATGACCATTATATTTTGTATTATAGTATGACAACTTTCGGATGACAACTGTAGGCGAGCAAGCATGAATGGAGCAGCACGATATAACTTTATAAATGGGTACGCATTAAATGGCGTTTAACGCGTCAATAACAGCGTCAATATTAGACCGCCAAAGGCAACTATACCGCTGCCAAAGGCGACGACAGCAATGGAAAGGCGCATATTCCTTTGCTGTAGCAAAGTTTGATAAGTGGCGTGCATATCGTCCAAACTAGCGCGACGGGTCAGAAACTCGCTGGGAATGACAACTGCCAACGCCGCCAATAAGGCCACTAGCCAAGCGAATAAAATCAGGCTGGCTAGCACAATGACTAGAGGTATTTGCAACGCTGTCGCAAACTTTTCATCGCCAAGGGCCAGGGTGCCAAGCATCACCCCCAGCAATGCGCTGACTAGTTGAATAATCTGCCGTGCACCACTCTCTAGGTTGGTCAGCGACTCGGCTTCCCACTGCGCAAAGCGAGCAACGAGCTGGCTTTCTGCTGGCGTGGCCAGCCGCGTGCCCACCACCGAAACCTTTTTGGCAGCCATACAGTTTATTCCTCCACGTGGACTGTGATCACAACCTCTTCCCCATGATTGGGATTCGGGCAACGAATAATATATTCCTCATTGTGCGCTGCGGGTGCATGTAGACTTTTATGAATGAGACGATGATCCTGCTGCAGGCGCGCGTAATCGACCTCCCAAGTGTGGCCGCACTTGGGGCAAGTGAGTTTGAGTAAGGTGGCCATACAATTCCTTTCTGATGAACAGTCATCAATCAATCATGGTCAATGGTGGTCAATAGTGATTGGCCAGTGCCTGTTGGAAGGCGAGCCAACGTTCAGCGTGGGCAGCGGGGATCGCGGGTACCGGTATCCCTTGCAACGCTGCTGCTATGGCGCGGATGAAGTGCGCCAACTGCGCATAGGCTGAATCGATTGCTTCGTCCGCGGCAAAATGGACAGCCGCCGCTTCCAATTGTGGGAGGAGTTCTGCCACCTGATCATTGCGCATCGCGGCTAGCGCTGCGTCCACCGTCTGCTGTGCAAGCCTATCGATCTGTGCCTGTTGCTGTGCAAGCAGCACTGCCTCCTGTTCGTCGGGGCTGAGGCGGGCCAGGGCAGCCAGCGCCTGGCGCATCTGCGTGGCCTCTGCCGGCGCAAGGTTCGCCATTTGCGCTTCTAGTTGGGCTGTCAACGCTGCTGGCAACATTGCCGTACTGGATTGTTCGTCCGCTTGAGCAACAGCCGACAGCGCGCCGTTGGCCTGGCGCAGACGCATAGCAACCAATGCTTGCCGGTCACTTTCCAGATCAGCCAACCCAAAACGTTCGTCAATCGTGACTACGGCTTCGAGTGCGGCCACGGCTTCGTCTAGTCGGTCGGCCTGGGCGAGATAACCCGCGTGGTTGTACAGCGCAATGCTCAGCCCCTCCTGAGCATTTTGATCATCTCCGGCCAGGGATAGCTGCGCAACGGCCTGGGCCTGAAAATGAACTGCCGCGTCCGGCTGGTCATAGCGATCAAAGAGACGGGCCAGGGCAAAAAGAAAGCTGAAGAGTGCGTTTTGTGCCAAAAATTCGGTCTCTGCTTGTAGCAGTCTATCTGCGGCACGCTGCAAGGTGCCCCAGGTCGCTGGCTGGGGGGTACGCAGGGCAACGCCCAAAGCTGTTGCTACGTCCGCTACTGTTGGCGGCAGATCGGGGGTGGCCGCCAGTTGTTCGGCAGCGGCGGCCACGCTTGCCGGTGGGTGTTGCGCAGCGGCGGCAGCCCCCAATAACGCCAGCAGCGCCTGTTGGGGTGTAAATGCAGTGGTTTGTTCGTCATCGGGATCGTCCAATGCCGTCAGCATGGCACGCACCTGGTTGGCTTGGGGCATCCCTAGCCGTGTAAATAGGGCGAGCCCCTGTTCATAATAGTGGCGTGCTGTGGCTCCTTCGCCGCGCGCCAGCGCTACCTGGCCGAGTTTGACCAGATTGAAGGCAACGCCGGCTGGATTGTTTAGCTGTTGTTCAAGTGCAAGCGCTGATTGGACTAAGCGGTGCGCTTGCACCCAATCGCTACGCGCCATTTGCACATTTGCTAAACCAGAGAGCGAGGCCGCCTTGCCCTTGATGTCGCCCAGCTTTTCCAGCAGCACCAAGCTTTCTTCATAAAGCTGGAGGGCGCGCTCCAGGTCGCCGCGCGTGAGGAAGACCTGCGCCATGGCATGTAAATTAGCGGCACGTTCTCCTTGCGCATCTTCCTGCTCATTCAGTTGGGCGCATTGGGTAAAGAGTGTAAGGGCCTGCTCTAGATCTCCAAGAATGACCAACCCTTCTGCTTTGGCATGTAGGATGCGTGCCAGATGGGGTTGGTCATTGATTGCAGTAGCTGTTGCTTCGCCCTCTGCTAAAACAGTCAGAGACTCGGCAATGCGGCCAAATTGGCGTAGCAAAACACCCAGCATCCAACAATAGCGGGCTTTATGCTGGTCGATCTGTTGATGGCAGAGCGTAACCAGCTCATCCAGCCACTGTTGCACCAACCGTGCTATCCCCACATCGCTGCCTGTCGCACCATAGGCGCGGTTCACGAGCCAAACGGCATAGGCGGTGTACCCCTGTTCTATTGCTGGGTCCGTTGTGGTTGCTGCACGCCGGCGCAATTCACCCTGGATCACTGGCTCTAGACGATAGGTAGCGGGCAAGTTGCTATCTTCAAAACGACCTTCAACCTTGAGCAAGCTGCGCTGGACAAATCCTCCCAGCACCGTACGCATGTGTTCCAATTGGGTTGCAGGTGTAGATACTTCTGCTGCCAGCGGCGCGCCCCATACCAGCGCTGCGCCTTCGGCAAAGAAGGGTGCCGGGAAGCGGCTAAGGGCCAACAGTTGGCGCTGTTGTTCTGCATTTAGATGACGAAAGCTACGCTCAAAGGCGACCTCAAATTTTATGTGGTGTGCAGCCAAGCCAGGCCGGTACGCTGCTGCCAGTTCTAGATCCCATTGCGCTAGAAATTGGGTGGTCGATACGCTGTCACGGCTCGTTTCATATTCACCCCCCAGAAGGGCAATGGCCAACGGATGGCCTTCTGTGACGGTTGCCACCTGCCGCGCCAGCGAAGTGTACTGCCGGCGATCGCGGATCGCGCTGGGGCAGTTGGCAAAGAAAAGTTCTGCACCGGCTGCTACATCCAACCCTTCCAACGGCTGGTTTGGTGTGGGAAAGAGCATCTCCCCTACAAAGCCCGCCGGTTGCTGACGACTGGTAAGCAGATAAGAAATGCCCTGCTGGGCCAGGAGGGCAAGCAAGTGATGCAATGTCTGCGCATGGGTAATGTCGCTATGGGTAATGTCGGCTATCGGCGCGCTGCCCGCTGGCGTGCTATCATCAGGCTTTGAATCTCGTGTACCAGTGCTGGGGACGCGCAACAATTCCAACACATTCTCATAGTTATCGATCAACAGCAGACATTGCCGTTCCTGGCTGCTTTGCTGTAACAATTCTGCCAGCGCGGTCGCGGGCAGGTGTGCCACGCTGCGCGTGTCTATACCCAGCCGTTCCAGTAAAATCAGGAGCACACTTTCCGCGCGCAAGGTAGGTAGATCGGCCAGGCTCACGCCGATCACGCCGCCGGGCCAGCGCCAACCAAAGCGTGCAACAAAGCTTGCCGCCAACGTTGTCTTGCCAATACCGCCAGTGCCTACCACCGTTACGACTTGGGTGCCCTGCCGTTCCGCTGCCAAATCTTCTTGGCCGCTTTTGAAGGCCAATGCCAGTTGGTGTAGCTCACGCTCGCGCCCTACAACTTTTGCTGGTGGACGAAGTGAATTGGGAAGATTCGTATAGCGTGCTGGCGTCATGTTGCGCACTTGCGGGTGCCCCACTTGCAGCGGCAGTGCTGTCCAGCCCTCTGGCGCCACATAGGCCACGGGTAGGCCCACGGCATGGGGCGACGACCAGCGCAAGCGCAGCCGGGCCTGGCGCAGCGCCTCACCCAGATCAGAACCGGCCAGCAGAGAATCATAGAGCGTGGTGGCAAACTCATCACTCAATGCATCGGGAAAATTTCCCTGCATACCAATAGCCGCCGGTAGACCCTGTTGGACTAACGCCCGCGCCAGGTTGGCATCGGCTCGCGCCATTGTCTGCTCCCCCTGGATGGGAGTCTCTGTGGTACGATCTTGGCTACTCAAAGCACTTTGACAAGCGCTGAGGACGACCAGTCGTAAGATGCCGCGCGCGGCTAGGTTGACCAACTGCTCGCCACGCACCTGTCTGAGCTTGCCGTTGGCGTCCTCAAGTGCCAGAAAGGCGACCTCCTTCTCCACACCATATTCGCTGATACGCTGGGTGGTGCCATGGCAGGAGAGATGGAGAAGGGCGGGCCCCGCGCGCAGGGCGCGTTGCAAGTGCGAGAGCAACGGTGGCACCCGTTGCGCCGTCAGGGCGACATTGCTTTGGCGCAGAGTTGCGCTAATCTTCTGCAATTCGTTCTCTACGTCCAGCCGTAGCCCACGATAGGGATTTCCTTGGTCATCGACCAAAGGATCGGCGGCCAGTGCAATAAAGTTGAGCACGCCTCCACCTCTGGGTGGGACGGGTACGATGGTTGGCAACAGACGTAAGAGGGCAAATTCACAGGCCAGAAATTCGCTGCCCGTATGGGCATATTCCCACGGCACAGTTGCGGCGCGCTTATCTGTGTTGAGCAAGAGCAACCGGTCGTCGGTCGCGGCTAAGCGTTCTAATAATGTGGAGCCGCCTAGGGCGGCAAAGAGCAGCTTGCCTAGCGGTTCTGGGGCAAATTGATAGGGATTAGAATCGGCTGTAATCAAGCGCAGATCAGCCAGCGGCGTTGGTGTCGTTAGTGGTTCTGCCCCACAATGAGCCACAATCCGATGCTCGTCATCAACTTGGACTGTCAATTCAAGCGGCATATAGCCTCCGGGGTAAAACTATACGGATACAATTGAATAGCCATTATAGTCTAATCGGTTCAATTTGAAAATCAGCGTTCCGCGATAGCGTACCGGGGACTGACCCATCGTAGACCTGCACTGAGACCTTTCCCTGGTCAGTCCCCAGCACGCTGATCATTGCTTCATCAAACGCCGATTTTCCGGCTGATATGCGTATAGTTAACTCCCACTCGGCCATTTATAAACAGCTTGCGCGTTCTGCCAGAAATACTTGGCATAAGCCGTCTCGCCTTTTGCGCTAAAATAGGCCTTGACGATGTTGATCGTCTGGCGATAGTCACCTGAACGTTCGCAAACCGGCCAGTTGCTGCCATAGATCAAGCGCTCCGCGCCAAACGCGTGCCACAGCACATCTAGCGTTGGCCGATAAAATTCCATATCGGCGGGCGCGGGTTGGATCGTGCTCTGCTCGATCAGCGCCGACGCCTTCATAAAGAGATTCGGTTGCGCGGCCAGCCGCGGATAATGGGTTTCCCATTCGGCGCTAATCGCTTCCCCGTTGATCGGCATGTGGGCAATGTGATCAATCACAATGCGCAGCGTGGGGATGCGCTGGGCTAGGCTGATGAGCCCGCCAAAGTGTTCTTTCTGTACCAACACATCCAGTTGCAGATCTTTACTGGCAAGCAGCGCCATGTCGGCCAGGAACGAGCCTTGGTCAATATCGACAAAGTAGCGCCCGCCACAGCGAATGCCGCGAAAGAGTGGATTGGCGGCGAAGCGTGCTAATTCAGCAGCAAATTCGGGACGATTGGGATCAATGTGCCCGACCAAGCCCACAATAAAGCGGTCTTTGGCCGCTAAATCCAAGATCCACTGGTTATCCTCAAGCCAGCCGCTCGCCTCGACCACCACGGTGCCGGTTACACCTTCGGGTTCGGCCAGCGCGCGACAAGCTTCGGGCAGCACTGTGCGATAGAGCAGCTTGTTCTCTGGCGACGGCCACGGCACGCCTTGGGGCCGAGTTGGATCGTAGAAATGGGTGTGCGTGTCGATGATCATGCGGGCTCCTTTGATCTGTAGATTACGGTAACAAGTAGCAAGTACTTGTTGTCTGTTACTTGCTACCTTATTGTATAATGGGCATAACATTTCCAGGCAAATTAAGCGAACAGAGGAATGGCTTCCTGCAACTACCCGCTTCTCGCGTAACCAACCAAAATAGGAACTCGCTATGTCCAAGGCACTAATTATCGGCGTTTCTTCGCAAGATGGCTCCTATCTGGCCGACCTCTTGGTCGGCAAAGGGTATGAGGTCATCGGCACCATTCGCCGCAGTACCAACTTTTACCAAGAGAACATTCGCCACTTGATTGGCAAAATCCGCATCGAAGCCGCCGATTTGTCCGACAGCGAGAGCATCGCCCGTCTGCTACGCACCTATCAACCGGATGAAGTCTATAATATTGCCGCGCAATCTGTGCCGGCGGACAGTTGGTCCCATCCCTATTACACTGGGGAAGTGACCGGGCTGGGCGCGGTGCGCGTCTTGGAAGCCGTACACCTGCATGTGCCCAAGGCGCGCGTCTACCAGGCGACCAGCCGCGAAATCTTTGGCAATGTGACGGGGATGGCCAACGAGGCGACGCCAATTGATGCCAACAATCCATACGGGATTGCCAAAGCCTACGCGCACATGATGACCCGCTGCTATCGCGAATCCTATGGTTTGTTTGCCTGTGCCGGCATTCTCTTTAACCATGAAAGCCCACGCCGCAGTCTGCATTTTGTCACACGCAAGATCACGGCGGCTGTGGCCTGTATCAAAAATGGCGTCACCGCGCCGCCGCCCGATGAGTTAGGCAATCCGTTGGTCTCGGCGGATGGCAAAATAGCCTTGGGTTGGCTGGACAGTCAGCGCGATTGGGGCTATGCGCCCGAATATGTGGATGCCATGTGGCGCATGTTACAAAACGATCAGCCGCGCGATTACGTCATCGGCACGCGTACCTCGCACAGCGTGCGCGATGTCTGCCAGATTGCCTTTGCCCATGTGGGGCTAGACTGGCAAGCTCATGTGCAGACCGATGCGAAATTGTTGCGCCCGACCGAGATCGAAGTGTTGACCGGCGATTATAGTCTAGCCGAACGCGAACTCGGCTGGCGACCCACCACCAAGCTCGACAAGCTCATTCGCCTGATGGTCGATGCCGACCTGGAGCGCTTTCGCTAGATCATTGTTGACTGCCTATCGTCCATTTGCACCCAACGGAGAAAACCATGTCTACCGATCCCAAAATTGAATTACAACAGCAACTTGCCGCTTCACGCGCCGCACTGCTGGCGTTGCTAGAATCGCTGCAACCGGCCCAATGGGAAGTGACCGTCTTCAGCGAGGGCGATCCGTGGACGGTGCGCACCCTCATCGGCCACCTGAATGAAAGTGAGCGGGGCATGAGCATTCAGATCCACAAGACGCGCAAAGGGGTGGAAACCATTCCGCCTGATTTTGACTTGGCGCGCTGGAATGCCGGGGTTAAGCAGCGCATCGGTACGCCCAGCCCCGACGAGTTAATTGATAGTTTGGCGATCACCCGTGCCAAGACGCTTGAAATGCTGGACACCCTAACCGCCGACGACTGGGCGCGCGTGGGGCGTCATCCCTCGCGCGGCTTGATTACGATTCAACAATATTACGAAACCATTCACGGCCACGAACTGACCCACACCGCTGACATTAAGCGGGCGTTGGCCGAGCTTGCCTGATTGATTTTTTTATCTACCTGGAGGTAGCGCATGCGCACACGAACTGCGATTCTTTTTACCGCCGCTGTCGCCGCGATCATCATGTTTGGGCTTGGTTGGTTCTTTGGCGACCGCCTAGGCGGCTCTACAGAACCAGAAGCGATTGCAACGCTCGCTGTCGGTACGGGCGGTAGCAATAGTAGCGCCACCCCATTGCCTACCTTTACCGACACACCGTTGGCGAGCCAACCCACGCCCACTGTCGATCTGACAGCCACGGGCAGTGCCCTACAGGCGACAATTGTGGCGGGCATCAATGCCACCTTGACCGCCCAGCCGCCGGCACCAACGACACTTGGCGGGGTGACGACTGCCTTGGCAACCCCGGTGCCGATCACGCGCGCTGTGACGCCCGATGGCACGGCCACCACGCTGGCACTGGCAAATCTTGTGCAACAGGGAATCGTCGCCACGCTCACCGCCATGCCGACTAGCACACCGCTAGTCATCACCGCAACGCCCGTTGCCACGCCAACCTGGACCCCGGTTTCCACCGCCACCTGGACGCCGGTTGGCACCGTCACCGCGGCCCCCACCGATACGCCGAATTTTGGGGCCACGACCATTGCCATGCAAATTGCAATCCAGACGGCGGTGGGCGGCACATTGACTGCGCAGCCGCCCACCTATACCAGCACGCCCACCTGGACGCCGGCCTGGACACCCACGCCCAGCGCCACCATTAATCTTACCGGCACGGTTCAAGCCGCTGTCAATGCCACCTTGACTGCTGTGGCCCCGACGATTGCGCCGACCCATACAGCGATCACGCTGCCCACACCCACTGCGACCCTGAATATCAGTGCCACGGCCACGGCTATGCAGGCGATCATTGAGACCGAGATCAGCAATCGCCTGACCGCGCTGGCACCCACCGCCACATTGACGCCCACCGTCACCAGCACCCCAACGGCAACGACGACACCGACCGAAACACCGAATATTACGGCTACCGTGGCCTCGGCCATCACCGCCACCTTAGCGGCCATTACACCGACCGTCACCGATACACCGACGGCAACAGCCACACCCACAGAGTCACCGAATATTACGGCCACCGTGGCGTCTGCCATTACCGCGACCCTGGCTGCGATCACACCGACGGCAACGGCCACACCCACAGAGTCACCGAATATTACGGCTACCGTGGCCTCGGCCATCACCGCCACCTTGGCGGCCATTACACCGACCGTCACCGATACACCGACGGTAACGGCCACACCCACAGAGTCACCGAATATTACGGCCACCGTGGCGTCTGCCATTACCGCCACCTTGGCGGCCATTACACCGACCGTCACCGATACACCGACGGCAACGGCCACACCCACAGAGTCACCGAATATTACGGCCACCGTGGCCTCGGCCATTACCGCGACCCTGGCTGCCACGACACCAACAGCCACTGTGAATGTCACAGCGACGATTGAAGCTGCCGTGGCTGCCACGCTGACCGCGCTGGCCCCCACGCCGACCGAGACAGTAGATTTCACCGCGACAATCCAATCGGCGTTGGAAGCTACCTTGACCGCGCTGGCCCCCACGCCGACGGATACGCCGACCGAAGAAGAGACTCCAGAAGCCGCGGAAACGCCCGATTGGGCAGCCACCATCGTGGCCCTGGAAGAGACAATCAGTGCATTGGAAACGACCATTGCCACCTTGCCTGCAGACGCTTTGACAGAAACGGCAACGCCGGAAGCCAAGGAAACCATCACCGCGACAGAGACGCTCACAGAGACAGTCGAACCCACCACAACGGCTGATATCACCGCGACTGTCGAGCTGACGCCCACCACCGAGGGTGAGGAGCCAAGTGGTGACGACACACCGCCAACCGCCACAGATACACCGGAGCCAACCGAAGCGTCAGCGGAAGGGGTGGACGGTCAATCGGCCATTTCCCCGATCCAAACTTTCGAACTCGATCTGGGACGAGTATCGGCTGTCGCGTTCGCGCCCGATGGCACCACCTTGGCCGCGGTGACCGACAGTGGCCTTTGGTTGCGGACGGGCGATGAAACAATCGCCCTGGCCACAACCGCCCCCCTCTCCAGCCTGAGTTGGTCACCCGATGGCACGTTTTTGGCAACTGGTGTGGGCAATATCGACAACGAAGAGGGAAGCGTTGGCGCTGTCTACCGCTGGGATATTGCCAGTAGCACCATGATCTGGACCTCGGATGAATTGGAGGCAGGCGTGCTCGCTGTCGCCTGGTCGCCCGACGGCACCCTAATCGCCGCGGGCACCGCCGATGCGCAGGTGATCATTTGGGACGCGGCTACTGGGGAAGTCCGCCATACTTTTGGCGGTGGCGACGCACCCGTCACCAGTGTGAGTTGGTCTGCCGACAACACGTTGCTGGCCGCGGCGGGCAACGATGGCGATGTTCATCTGTGGGAACTGGCTACCGGTGAAGAGATCTTGACCATCAATGCCCATGACGATGGCGTCACCTGGGTGCGTTGGTCACCCGATGGCACCAAAATTGCGACTGGCGGCGATGATGAGATTGTACTGATTTGGAACGCCGAAAACGGTGCGCCGTTGCTCGAACTAGCCGATCTGGGCGGCGCAATTACGGGTCTAGCTTGGTCGCCCGACAGCACGATGATCATCGCCGCCACCGATGATGACGAAGCGGGCTATCCGCTGCGCATTTGGAACGTGGAAAGCGGTGAACGCCAGCACACTTTGGCCGGCCCTAGCGAACGGATAACCGGCATCAGTTGGTCTGCCGATGGCATACAGATCGCCGCCAGCACGCGTGACGGCACCATCTCTCTCTGGGCTGTGCCCGATAACTAACCCGGACAAGTGGCCTGGGAGAGGAATTTTTGGTCTCCCAGGCCACATAGGATTTCTCACCTATGATCGCGATCAATCTCGACAAAGTCAGCGTTACCTATATCGCCCAACCGATCTTTCGCGAACTCTCGTGGGCGATCCATGATGACCGCTGTGTGGGGCTGGTGGGGCCGAATGGCGGCGGCAAGAGCACCCTGTTGCGGCTGTTGGCCGGTCAACTCACCACCGACACCGGTTTTATCAGCCGCCAGAGTGGCCTCACCGTTGGTTACTTGACCCAGGAGCCGCAACTGGACCCCCAGCACACGGTTTGGGAAGAAGCCCTGACCGCTTCTGCTGCCCTGAAAGCCAGCGAAGAGCAGTTGGCACAGGTGGAAGCCAAACTTGCTGATCCGGCGGTCTATGGCAATGAGCAGACATTAGCTGGTGTGTTGGATGGGCAGGCCCGGCTGCTGGAAACCTATGAAAAGCTAGGCGGCCCGGCCTATGTTGGTCGCGTGCGTGCCACCTTGTTGAGCCTGGGTTTTCGCGAAGCGGATTTCACACTCAACGTGGAGTCCTTGAGCGGCGGTCAGAAAAAGTTGGTGGGGCTCGCCAAGTTGTTGATCACCGAACCCAAGGTACTGCTGCTGGATGAGCCGGATAATCACCTGGATCTGGAGGGCAAACGGCGTTTGGAAGCGATTATCCGCGCCCACAAAGGGGCCGTCATCTTGGTCTCCCATGACCGCTATCTGCTCGATCTGGTGGTGGATGAGATTGTCGAGATGGAAGATGGCCGGTTGACCCAATACCCCGGCGACTATTCGGAATATGCCTTTGACAAACAGAGCAAATTGCTGCGCCAGCAACAGCTGTTTCAGGCGCAGGACAAAGAGATTGTGCGGCTGGAACAGGCGGCCAAGCGTCTGCTGACCTGGGGTCGCGTCTATGACAACGAGAAGCTGGTCAAGCGCGGGCGCAATATCCTCAAACGACTGGAACGCATCGAACGCATTGACAAGCCAGTGTTGGAACGGCGGCGCATGGATCTGGAACTGGCGGGTTGGCGCGGCAGCAACAAGGTGTTGGAGATCACCGATCTGGACAAGGTCTTTGTCAACGCGGCGGGGGAGGAGAAGCTCGTCTTGGCTGGTCTGGATCTGTTGCTCTGGCGCGGCGAACGGGTGGGCTTGGTGGGGCCCAATGGCGCGGGCAAATCGGTGCTCTTTCGTCTGATCCGCGGCGAAGAAGTGCCGACCGGCGGCCAAGTCAATGTTGGCCTTAGTGTGGAAATCGGCTTCTATGCCCAGGAACATGAGACGCTGGACTACAACCGCACGCTGATCGAGACGATCCGGCACGCCGCGCGCTTTTCGGAAAGTGTGGCCGTGAGCTTTCTGGGCAAATTTCTCTTTAGCTATGAACAGGCGCGCAATCGTGTTGGCACGCTTTCGGGCGGCGAACGGAGCCGGTTGCAGATGGCCTTGCTCACGCTGACCAACGCCAACTTTCTGCTGCTCGACGAGCCGACCAATAACTTGGACATCGTCTCTGCCGAAGTGCTGGAAGATGCGCTCAACGAGTTTGAGGGTGCCGTCCTGGTCATCTCCCATGACCGCTATTTTCTCGACCGAGTGGTGACGTGCATTGTGGAACTACAAGATGGTCGGTTGGTCGAGTATGTGGGGAACTACAGCGATTATCAAGCGGCGAAAATGGGCAAAGACCAAAGCAGCAAGGAGTGAATTTACTCACCTAGTAGATCCCGGCGTAAATAAGGTACCCTATTTTTACCATGATGTACACGAGTAACATGCCTTATTAACTGCCGTGGTATCTACGCCCAACTGTACTAGTACACTTGGGCGTAAGTAAGACAGTGAATCAGTAGGACAGTAGAACAGTGTTTGTACTGTCTCACTGTCCTACTGAT